>DATGUH010000063.1:0-11590 GCA_035301445.1 Pseudogracilibacillus sp.
GGCATGAGATGTTGCCAACGAGTGACCATAGAATACTCTGGATCTGCTTCTATATTCATCACTTTCTGCAAATCTCCCCGTACGATTTCAATAATTTCCTGATCACTGTATGTAACAATTTCTTGATCATCCGGTCTGCCAACATATACTCTTAAGAGTGCCTTATCTGACGGTGTTGTTGCTGGCCATTTTTCATGAGTCCAAGTGCAAGCAGTGATGCGAACATCACTTGTTCTAGATACAACAAAGCCAGTACCATCCAGCGCTTTTTCAATAGCTTCTTTATTAAATACAAGAACAACATTAGCAACTGATGTAACAGGAATCGTATCCAAAGCAGTTAGTGCTTCTGTCTGTTCAAACATACTGGAAACACTTCGGTGTGGTGTAGCTAGAATCACACCATCTGCGTTATAAACATTTTCATGATTATCGTACAACGTATAAGCACCATTTACTTGATGAATTTTTTGAATAGCTGTATCTTTTTGAATCGATGACGAAAGTTCCTTCTCCAACGCTTCTATTACGGTAATAAGTCCTCCCTGTACAGAAACAAACTGACCTTCTTTTTTACCAGTTCCTTTCCGCCTCTCTGGTAACTCTTCACGTAATCCTTTAATAATACTGCCATATTTCTGTTCATATTCATAAAAATGAGGAAAACTCGTCATTAAGCTCATATCGTCTACATTACTTGAATAGATTCCGGATAATAATGGTGCAAGCAAATGGTCTACAAGTTCATTTCCAAAACGTCTTCGCAAAAACTGACCAAGTGATTGATCTGATACGGATGGTCCTTTAGGCTGCGACACTTCAGCAAGCGCACGTGCTTTTCCTTCTTCCGACATGATTTCCGATGCCAACAGTGCGCCTTCTTGAATAGGGATACCCATATAAGAGCCAGCGGGAATTTTATGCAATTGATTATGAACCAATACATAAGATTGGCCAGTCTTGTTCCGATACAATTGATCTTCCAGCCTTAGATCTTCCATCAATTTCATTCCCGGTTTTTTACGAGCAAGAAAAGAATCTGCTCCTCTTTCCATTGTGAAACCATCTTGTTTAACTGTTTGGACCTTTCCGCCAAGGTGATTACTTGCTTCATACAGTTTGATTTCGAGTGGAATGCCTTGTTCATTACTCCACTTATGCAAATAGAATGCAGCGGAGAGGCCAGTAATACCGCCACCTACAATTGCTATTTTCTTCATAGTTCTTTGACTTTATTAAATACGACGTTAGCTAAAGTTTCAATAAATAGTGGGTTAGTATTCGGCATTTCCGGTCGGTAATATTTTGCACCAATTTCATCGCAAACGACTTTACATTCATAATCATTATCATAGAGTACTTCTAAGTGATCAGAAACAAATCCTACCGGCGTATAAACGAATGTTGTAAAACCTTTTTCCTCATGTAATTCTCGTGTCAAATCCTGCACATCTGGACCAAGCCATGGATCTGGAGTGTTGCCTTCACTTTGCCAACCGATTGCATAATCTTTAATACCAGCTTTATCGGTGATTAGCTTTGCTGTTTCTGCAAGTTGTTCAGGATAAGGGTCACCATCTTTTAAGATTTTTTCGGGCAAGCTATGTGCCGATACAATCAAAACAGCATTATCTCTTTCTTGTTCTGTCATTTTTTCATACGTATCCGAAATCTGATCTGACCAATATTGAATGAACCCTGGTGCATTATACCAATCTTCTACCGACGTTAGGGTGATGCCATATTTGTCAGCTGTTTCTTGAGCTCGTGCATTATACGCTTTAACACTAAAAGTTGAATAATGCGGCGCAAGCACCAATGATACAGCTTGCTTAATACCGGCTTTCTCCATGGACTCTACAGCATCTTCAATAAAAGGATTGATATGTTTTAATCCAATAAACAATTCAAACTCATATTCATTTTGCATCTCATTGAGTTTATCTTTAATTGCAGTTGCTTGTTCTTCCGTAATACGAGCTAATGGAGAAATTCCTCCAATTGCTTGATAACGCTCTGTAAGATCCTGTAATGCTTCAGCTGATGGTTTTCGCCCATGACGTATATGCGTGTAGTAAGGTTCAATGTCTTCTTCCTTATATGGTGTGCCATACGCCATCACCAGTAAACCAATCTTTTCTTTACTCATTTCCTGCACCTCTTTTAGATTATTTATTATATGAATACGAATGAATGAACTCTGTCAATCTCTTTAATGTATCTGGTTGAACATCTGGTGTAACACCATGTCCCAAATTAAATACATGGTTTCCGTCATTCATTCCCTGATCCAAAATAGCTTTTGTTCTTGCCTCAATTAATTCCCAATCCGTCAGTAGAATCGAAGGGTCAAGATTTCCTTGAAGAACTTTCGTTACACCGAGTGCACGCGCTTCTTCAATGGATGTTCTCCAATCCAGACCTATCACATCTACATCCAAATCATTCCATTCCAACAACAAATGGCGTGCATGGATTCCAAATAAAATAAGGGGAACATTTTCTGACTGCAATGCCGTAAAAATACGTGACATAACAGGTTTTATATACGTGCGATAATCATCAGCATTCAAAGCACCAACCCAGGAATCAAAAATCTGAATTGCACTCACTCCGGCTTTGATTTGTGCTTTTGTGTAATCAATAATCATATCGCCTAACTTGTCCATCAACAAGTACCAGCTTTCGGGGTTTTTATACATAAATGCTTTCGTTTTACCGTATGTCTTAGAAGGTCCTCCTTCAATCATATAACTGGCCAGTGTGAAGGGTGCACCACTAAAACCAATCAATGGTACACTCAGTTGTTCACTCGTCAATAACTTTATGGTGTCCAAAACGTATGGCACGTCTTCATCCGGTTTGAGTGTATCAAGCCTTTCAATATCTTTCTTACTTGAAATTGGGTTATCAATAACTGGACCAATTCCTGATTTTATCTCAACATCCACACCCATCGCAGGTAAAGGACTCATAATATCCTTGTATAAAATAGCTGCATCGTTTCCGTAATTTTCAACAGGTAAACGAGTTACATATGCGCATATTTCTGGGTCATGCGTGATTTCAAATAGTGTATGCTTTTTTCTAATCTCTAAATATTCTTTTTGAGATCTACCTGCCTGACGCATATACCAAGCAGGTGTGTAATCCGTATTCTCACCACGATAAGCACGAATAATTGTGTCATTCATCTGTTTAGCCATTCATGTCATCCTTTATGATGTATTTAATACTGCAGTAATTACAGTAAAGTATTATTTTTTAATTTTAGAAAAAACATCATCAACTATTTTGACTGTTTTTTCAATATCTTCCTCTGTATGGGCTGTAGATAGAAATAACCCTTCAAATTGAGATGGAGGAAGGAAAACACCCGCTTCAATCATGCCCCGATAATAAGCGGCAAATAAATCTGTATCCGATGTTTGAGCAGATTCAAAGTCAATCACTTCTTCATTCGTAAAGAAGAAACCTATCATTGAACCTGCACGATTTACCTGTAACGGAATATCATACTTGGATGCAGCTGATTTGTAACCTTCAATTAGAAGGTCTATCTTCTTATTCATATTCTCATAATCTGACTGTTTGATTTGACTCAAAGTCTCATATCCTGCCGTCATTGCAAGTGGATTACCTGATAAAGTACCAGCTTGATAAATCGAACCTGCTGGCGCAATATATTCCATAATTTCTCGTTTACCTCCGTACGCACCTACAGGAAGACCGCCACCTATTACTTTACCAAGACATGTAATATCTGGCGTTACCCCAAAGTAACCTTGTGCACAATGATATCCAACACGAAATCCAGTCATTACTTCATCCATAATTAATAGGGAACCATAATCTTCAGTTGTCTTGCGCAAACCTTCTAGAAAACCTTCTTTAGGCGGAACAACACCCATATTCCCTGAAACTGGCTCAACGATTACAGCTGCAATTTGATCGCCATACTGAGAAAATACTTCGTTTATACTTTCCAAATCATTATACGGTACTGTTATCGTGTTTTTTGCGATAGAAGCCGGTACTCCCGGGCTGTCAGGAAGGCCAAGTGTTGCAACACCAGATCCCGCTTTAATCAACAATGAATCTCCATGCCCGTGATAGTTCCCTTCAAACTTCACAATGATGTCGCGACCTGTATATCCTCGCGCTAATCTCAAAGCGCTCATCGTTGCTTCCGTTCCCGAATTAACCATACGTACCATTTCTACTGAAGGAACGCGCTCAATCACTAGTTCTGCCAATCGATTTTCAAGTGTCGTTGAAGCTCCAAAGCTTGTCCCTTTTTCAACGGATGATTTTAATTTCTGCACAACTTGTTCCTGTGCATGTCCTAGTAATAGTGGCCCCCAACTAAGCACATAATCGATATATTCATTACCATCAATATCGGTTATTTTAGATCCCTTACCACTTTCCATAAAAACTGGTGACATGCCGACAGACTTAAAAGCACGGACAGGTGAATTGACACCTCCCGGCATTAAATCAACGGCTTCCTTATAAGCATCTTTCGAATATGTCATATCCATGATTACCGCTCCTTTATCTTGACTTTTGCAACCAACGTGCAATATCTTTGGCAAAATACGTAATTATAATATCTGCTCCGGACCTTTTCATTCCTAATATAGATTCCATTACAATTTCTTGTTCGTCAATCCAACCTTTTTGCGCTGCCGCTTTTATCATTGAATATTCTCCGCTCACATTGTAAGCAACGAGCGGTAATTCAGTGTTGTTTTTTACATCCCGGATAATATCCATATAAGCAAGGGATGGTTTAATAATTAAAAAGTCGGCGCCTTCCAACTCATCCGAATCAGCTTCACGAATTGCCTCCAATCGATTTGCTGAATCCATTTGATAAGCTTTTCGATCTCCGTACTCCGGCGTACTGTCTGCCGCATCACGAAACGGTCCATAAAAAGCAGATGCATACTTAACTGCATAAGACATAATCGGAATATGTGAAAATCCTGCTTCATCTAATGCCTGACGTATAGCAACGACAAAGCCATCCATCATATTAGATGGAGCAATAATATCTGCTCCAGCTTCTGCTTGTGATACAGCAGTTTTTGCATGCAATAAAAGGGAAGCATCATTATCTACTCCCCCATTTCTCAATACTCCGCAATGTCCATGGGAAGTATATTCACAAAGACAAGTGTCTGCAACAATAAGCAGTCCTGGAGCAACGTTTTTAAATACTCGTGTTGCTTCCTGGACAATTCCATTTGAAGCATAAGCACCTGTTCCTTCCTCATCTTTTTCTTTTGGCACTCCAAAAAGAAGTACTGATTTTATTCCTAGAGATACGATTTCATTTGCCTCTTTTTCTATATAATCAAGAGATATTTGATACACTCCAGGCATGGAAGGAACCTCCTGCTTAATCCCTTCCCCTTCTATAATAAACAAAGGATAAATTAAATCGTCCACAGATAGCTTTGTCTCTCTGACAAGCGAGCGCATTTCCACAGAAGAGCGCAACCGTCGATGTCTTTTAAAATCTGGTAATTGCATTTTTATCCCTACCTTCCTTGTTGTGCATGTCTACACATTAATTCAAGCATGCCTTCTATTGTGAATTTTTCCGGTACGATAATATGGTTCCATCCCTTTTTTTCCGCTTCTAAAGCCGTTGTTGTTCCAATGCAAACGACTACTGGCTCTGTAGTTAAAGACATTTGAAACAAATCATTAAATGCAGTAACAGCAAACGGACTAGTAAATGTAATATAATCAGGAACCACTCGTTCAAAAATCCAATTCAACTTTCCTTTTGCAGCATCATTTTTTTCAGTTTTATATACTTCCAACAAATCAAATACCTTATTTGCATTCGAAAATGCATCCACTAATTCCGGCCTTGCTTTTGACCCTCTAACTAACAACATTCTTCCCGTCACTGTACATCTTTTTAAAAATTCATTTGCCATTGTTCGCGCATTATATGTACTCGGTATGAAATCTGCTGTGCGACCATACTGCATCAAAGCTTGGTTTGTTTTCTCTCCAACGACTGCTATATGGATGTTTTTCAGAGTAGCTGATGTTTTCATATTATTGAAAAAACAATGCACCCCATTCGCACTTGTAAAAAACACCCACTCATACGAATAAAGTTGTATGTTCTCCATTCCTTTACTAGTGCAAGTAATACGAGTGACATCAGCAATCCAGGCATTTCCTCCGAATTGATGTATTTTATCAGCGAAGACAGTGGCCTGCTCTTTTGCGCGCGTCACTAATACGTTTTGATTATTTAATGAATTCATTCTTCAAGCTCCCCGAATAATGTCGTATGCACCTTGATCTATCAAAAGTTCAGCAGTTTTGTTCGCAGCTTTTACCGGATCTGAATCCTTTTCAATATGTTCAATGACGCGAGTGCCATCTCGAGAAATAACCATGCCATGAAATAGGATGTTATCTCCGTCAACCTCTGCAAAGCCACCAATTGGTGCAGACTCCCCCTCATCAAAATACGCTAAAAATGCCCGTTCAGCTAAAGTTGTTTGCTCACTTTTTGGATTATTGATTTTTAAGAGTAGTTCATTCAATTCCTCATCATCTTTTCTACACTCTATTGCCAATGCACCCTGCCCTGGTGCGGGAACGAATGTCTCTGCGGGTAAATATTCTGTTATCAAATTCGTTCCAATTCCCAAGCGTTTAATCCCTGCAACCGCAAGTATTATTGCATCATAATTACCTGAGTGCATTTGCTCAATCCTTGAATCAATCGGCCCTCTAATCCACTCCGTTTTAATATCTGAACGAAGTTTTAACAATTGGGCAGCACGTCTCAGGCTGCTAGTTCCAATCACAGCATCACTTGGCAAATCATTAAACTTCACATGATCATTCGCTAAATAAGCATCTCGATGATCCTCCCTTTCTGGAATAGAAGCGATGTGTAATCCTTCTGGCAAAACTGCGGGAATATCTTTTAAACTGTGTACGGCAAAGTCAATTGTTCCTTCCAACAATTCTTTTTCCAACTCTTCCAGAAATACTCCGCTTCCACCCAAGTTTGGTAAAGACACATCCAAGCGTTTATCGCCTTTTGTTAAGACTTCTTTTATTTTAATTGGATTCTTTACACCAGCTTGTTTTAGTTGATTTACAACATTTTCTGCTTGAATTAATGCCAATTTACTGTTTCTAGTTCCAAGTACTAGTTCCCGCATGCGTAAGACCTCCATCAAAAGTGAAAATTAGATAATGTATTAAATAAGAAAAAATTAACCAACAAAATTAAAAAAGTCGCTGAGTTTAGAATAGATAAACTTCTGCCTCGATAACCGCGTGTCCAGCGCAGTACAAGATACACTAAATAGACTAGCAACACACTAATAGAGCCAATCGTCTTCATATCGAACCAATAAAAGGATTCATTAGAAAAATGGCCCCATACAACTCCTAATATTAGTCCTAAAAATAAAAACGGTACACCAAGTTTTACAAAGGAAAAGGAATAAGTATCCAGTTCTGATAAATTAGATAAACGCCACAACCAATGGAATCCTTTTTTCTTCTTAAGTAATCGATATTGCACAAGATACATGATAGCCAACAAAAAAGAAAGGGTTAAAAATCCGTAAGCTAAAATGGTAAATGCGATGTGAGCAATTAAAATCTCATGTTGTAATTGGATACCTTTTTCTAATACTTGATATTCCGGATGGAGTGAAATTGCCAGCCAAAACATACAAAAAGCAAACAAGTTCGCAAAAAAAACAATGAACCGTACTGGAAAAATTCGATTCATAATGAGCGAAATAGTTAGTAGTATCCACCCATATATATAAATACCTTCATTCAGTGTAAGCAAGGAAAGACGTTGCATGTAAATTAATTCAAACACGATCATAAACGACTGCATCAACCATGCCAATCCAAGTAAACCTGTGGCTGCTTTTTTGGCAGCCCAGTTATTTTTCTTCAAGTCAATCGTGTAAAAAACAAGACTCAGTCCATAAATAAATAAAATAATTTCAAAAATCCACATAGATTGCATCATGGCGTTAGATGTCCTTTCCCATTATCGCCAACATCTGCAAACAAATATACAAGTGACGACATTATGATTCTTCTTCAAGCCCAAAGATATCACGGAATTTTTGTAAGTCATCTACGGACCTTCCCATTGTTTTTGCTTGTTGAATAGGCTCTTCTAGAATTTGATGAACAATACTTTTTGTATGTTTATTCAAAACTTTTATTTCTCGTTCCGTTAAGTCAGGTATTTTTCTTTGAATACTCTCAAGTGTTTGTTCCTGAATCGATTGTGACTTTTTCAATAATGCTTTAATCACCGGAACCGCATCCAGCATAGCAACCCAATTATTAAATGAAGCCAGTTCAGGGAAAAGACGTTTCTCGACAGAATCAGCAATCTTCCTTCTAGCTTGCATGTTCTCTTGGACAATCAATTCTAAATCGTCCATATCATACAAAAAGATATCGTCTAATGCTTCTAGACCAGGGTCAAGATCTCTTGGTACAGCAATGTCAATCATAAATAATGGTCTACCTTTTCTCTGCTTTTGCAACGGTTCAATCATTTCTTTGGTTAGCACATAATCATTAGCAGCTGTGGAACTAATAACAATATCTATTTCTCCCAAAACTCCTTCTAACTGATTAATTGCTACCGCCCCGGAACGGTACTGATCTGCAAGCTGAGCTGCCTTTTCAAAAGTTCGATTGGCAACTGTTACCTTGGTCACCCCTGCACCTTGCAAATTCTTCAACGTCAGTTCACCTGTCTCACCGGCTCCAATAACTAATACATGTTTATCTTTAATGTCACCAAATACTTTTCTCGCCAATTCTACAGCAACATAACTTACAGAGACAGCTTGTTCTCCTACTGCCGTTTCCTTATGCATCCGTTTGGCGAAAGTGATAACTCGTTTAAACAATTCATTAAATAATTTATCTGTTGATTTATGGTTTTGTGCAATGCTTAAGGCATCTTTAACTTGGCCCAGAATTTGCGTTTCACCAATAACAAGAGAATCAAGGCCTGTTGCCATACGAAATAAATGAAGAATGGCCATTTCATCTCTCATATAAGTTAAATAAGGTTTAAATGCTGTAACATCAATCGAAAATTTTTCGGAAATAAATTGTTCAATTGCTTCAAATCCTGCCTCTACATCATCTGTAGATACATATATCTCTGTTCGATTACAAGTAGACAAAATCACACTTTCATGAATATGAGAAAATGTAGTTAATTCTTTCATCGCCTCGCCCGAAGTGTCTGCAGGAAAAACAATCTTCTCTCTAATTTCTATTGGTGTCTTTTCATAATGAACACCCGCACTTAAAATATGCATCAATGATGATTCACCTCTAAAATAAGTCGTTAAACTTCTTTTCATTATTTCCATTTATATAAAACAATTATACCATACTAAGCATACCATACTCGCCTTTCTTGATTGTGAAGAATTTCTTAACATTGTGTGAAGTGTAAAATTAAATTCTTTGTCTATGATATAGTTAAGCTGTAAGCACTTGAAAAAAGGAGAGATACAATATGGCAGAAGCAGTAGAAACGATGGATGGCTGGTTCGTATTACACGATTTAAGGACAATAGATTGGCAAAAATGGCAAGCACTGACAGCAACAGAAAAAGAATCAATTTTTCAGGAATTTCAACAAATGTTTCAATCTTGGGAAAACGTCGAAAATAACGAGGATGGATCTCACGGTATTTTTCATATTGTCGGTCAACAAGCGGATATAATGTTTGTCATCCTGCGACCAACTATTGAGGAAATTTTGAACGTAGAGACTGCACTTAACAAATCATCCTTTGCAAAATATCTAACCCCAACAGATGCTTATACTTCTGTTGTAGAATTATCAAGATATCGTCCAGAAAAAGACGGTGTCGACCCAGAAACACTTCCTGAAACACAAGCAAGGTTAAAACCTATCCTGCCTAAATGGGACTATGTTTCCTTTTATCCTATGAGTCGTAAACGAGAAAACAACGATAACTGGTATACATTAGAAAAAAGTGAACGTGGTAAATTATTATACGAACATAGTAAAACTGGTAGAAAATACGCAGGAAAAGTAAAACAAATCATTACTGGTTCTACTGGATTAAATGAATGGGAATGGGGAGTTACCCTTTTTGCACATGATTTTCTGCAATTGAAAAAAATTGTTTATGAAATGCGTTACGATACAGCTACAGCACGTTACGGCGTTTTTGGGGACTTCTTCGTCGGTAAAACACTTACTTTGGATACGTTAAAAGAATTACTGGATATTTAAAAAGTTCTCGTACAAAAATCATTTCATGCAATAAAAAACGAACTATTCTAGTGATCCATATCGCTCTATAAATATACTTTGCTTTTTCGCCGGCAGTTGGAGAGCCTTTGACAGGGATAAAGCCCTTCTCCTCTCCTCATTCTTTTCTGCTGGTAATAGTTCTACGTATATTTCCTTGCTGGATCACTGAATGTTCGTTTTTTTAATATAAATATTACTCTAGGTTCTTTAAATAATCATCATTAAAAGACCAATCTTTCTTTAACTTAATCAATTACTTTATCTCTTCCAGCTAATAGTCCACATAAAAGAATAATGGCCCCACCAACTAAAAGAACGAATAACGGCATATTCCAACCGCCAGATAAATCATACAAGCTACCAAATAAAACTGGTCCTATTGCAGCAAGTAAATAGCCAATCGATTGTGCCATACCTGATAAATCTGATGCAGCATAAGCATCCTTTGTTCGTAGTGTAAAAAACATCATCGATAAGCTGAAGGCACTACCACAAGCCACTCCCCATAAAATAATGGAAATGAACACTGCAATAGTACTACCTTGCAGTAAACCTAGTACTCCGAGAATAAATAGCAACCCTGTCAGCATACCTAGTAACATCTGATTCTTCATCTTTCCAGCAATTACCGGCATAACAAATGTCATCGGGATCAAAGCAAATTGCATTACCGACAACATCCATCCAGCATCACTTGATGAAAAACCTTTTGTTATTAAAATATCTGGCAACCAAGTTAAAAGCGTATAAAACATTAAAGATTGAACACCCATAAAAACAGTGATTTGCCATGCAGTCGGTGACTTCCAGAAGTTCACCTTCTCCTTTTCTTCCCCACTATCATAGTCCGGTAAAGATGTAGGATGTTTCGCTTGTGGCATCCATACTCCAATTGCAACCAATGTTAGTACGATCCAAATACCAAGTGCACCTTGCCAGCCCAACATATTAATATTTGATAACGGAACACTCACGCCAGAAGCAAGTGCCCCAAAAATATTCATACATACTGCATACAGCCCGGTAAGTAAACCGATTCTGAAAGGAAACGTCAGTTTAATTAATCCAGGAAGTAACACGTTACCAAAGGAAATAGCCACACCAATTAGTGCTGTCCCAATAAATAATGTACTAACACCTGTCACTGAACGAAGGCCAATACCTACCGCTAAAATAACCATTGAAAACAAAATCGTTCTTTCCATTCCAAATCGATTCGCTAACTTTGGAGAAATTGGCGAAATCAAA
>DATGUH010000064.1:0-14650 GCA_035301445.1 Pseudogracilibacillus sp.
AAACAACGGTTGCACTTCATGCGATTGCGGAAGCACAGAAAAAAGGTGGACAAGCAGCATTTATAGATGCTGAACATGCACTTGATCCTAATTATGCTCGTGCACTTGGTGTGAACATTGATGAATTGTTACTGTCTCAACCAGATACAGGAGAACAGGCACTTGAAATCGCTGAAGCCCTTGTTAGAAGTGGCGCGATTGACATGCTTGTTATTGATTCTGTAGCCGCGCTTGTACCGAGTGCAGAAATCGAAGGTGAAATGGGAGATTCGCATGTAGGTTTGCAAGCAAGGCTAATGTCTCAGGCTCTTAGAAAACTATCAGGTGCCATTAATAAATCAAAAACAATTTCTATTTTTATCAACCAAATTCGTGAAAAAGTTGGTGTCATGTTTGGTAACCCAGAAACAACACCAGGTGGTCGTGCATTGAAGTTTTATTCTTCAGTTCGTCTTGAAGTACGTCGTGCTGAAACATTGAAGCAAGGAACAGATATGGTAGGAAACAAAACGCGTTTAAAGGTGGTTAAAAATAAAGTTGCGCCACCATTTAAACAAGCAATGGTCGACATCATGTATGGTGAAGGAATCTCTCATGAAGGAGAAATTCTTGATATGGGAGCAGAAATAGATGTTGTTGAAAAAAGTGGAGCATGGTATTCTTATGAAGGAGAGCGCCTTGGACAAGGTAGAGAGAATGCTAAAAAGTTTTTAATGGAAAATAAGGAAATGGCAGAAGAAATTCACCAAGCCATCCGTGATTATTATAAATTAGATGAAACCGGTGAAAGTGAAGAGACTGATACGGAAGAAGATACTCCTAATGAACAATTAAAAATTTAATGAACCATCATAAAACCTTTACAATATTGTAAAGGTTTTTTAATAAATGACTTTCCATTGACATAAATTATTGATACAATTAGAATTAAGTTGTATAGCTATATTGAATAGTTATCAATGAAAATCATTATTTGAATGGTATATGCCGACATAAAAATGTATTTTTCGCGAATAGGAGGTGAAGAACGTGAACAATCCTTTAGTCATCTCCATTTTGCTCGCTTTAGTCCTAATCGTCGGTATTGTTGTTGGTTATCTAGTCCGTAAATCAATTGCAGAAGCTAAAATTTCAAGTGCTGAAAATTTGGCAAAACAAATTGTTGATGAAGCACACAGAAATGCTGAATCTGCGAAAAAGGAAGCACTCCTTGAAGCGAAGGAAGAAAATCATAACCTTCGTCAACAAGCAGAAGATGAGTTGCGTGAACGGCGTGTAGAGACACAGAAACAAGAAGATCGTTTAATTCAAAAAGAAGAAAATCTTGACAAAAAGAGTGTGACACTTGACAAACGGGAGTTGTTTTTGGAACAAAGAGAACAATCGCTTACAGAAAAACAACAACAAATTGAAGAAACGGAAAGCAAAGTGGAAGCTTCCCTGGCTAAACAACAATCGGAGCTAGAACGTATTTCCGGATACACAAGTGACCAGGCAAAACAAATTATTTTGACACGTGTAGAAAATGAGTTAACTCAAGAAACAGCGGTCATGATTAAGGAAGCAGAAAATCGTGCAAAAGAAGAAGTTGATAAGAAAGCAAAAAGTATATTATCTTTAGCATTGCAACGATTTGCAGCCGATCATGTTGCTGAAACAACTGTATCTGTTATCAACTTACCGAATGATGAAATGAAAGGTCGCATCATTGGTCGTGAAGGCAGAAACATTCGTACGCTTGAAACGCTCACTGGTATTGATTTAATTATTGATGATACGCCTGAAGCAGTTATATTATCTGGATTTGATCCAATTAGACGGGAAATTGCACGTCTTGCTTTAGAGAAATTAGTGCAGGATGGTCGTATTCATCCAGCAAGAATTGAAGAAATGGTTGATAAAGCAAGGCGAGATGTGGACGAGCATATCCGTGAAATTGGTGAAGAGGCCACTTTCGAAGTGGGAGTGCATGGTTTGCATCCGGATCTTATCAAGATACTTGGTCGATTAAAATATCGTACTAGCTACGGTCAAAATGTATTGAAGCATTCGATTGAAGTCGCTTACTTGTCAGGATTAATGGCGGCAGAATTAGGTGAAGATGTTGTACTTGCCAGAAGAGCAGGATTACTCCATGATTTTGGTAAAGCAATTGACCATGAAGTGGAAGGAAGTCACGTTGAGATCGGTAAAGAATTAGCGGTTAAATATAAAGAAAATCCAGTTGTGATTAACGCTATTGCATCCCACCACGGTGATGAAGAAGCAACATCTATTATTTCAGTACTTGTCGCCGCCGCTGATGCGTTATCAGCTGCTAGACCGGGAGCAAGAAGTGAGACATTGGAGAATTATATTAAACGCTTGGAGAAACTAGAAGGTATATCTGATTCCGTTGCCGGAGTCGAAAAGTCATATGCGATACAAGCAGGACGTGAAGTGCGCATCATGGTGAGACCAGATGAAATATCGGATGCACAAGCAACTCATATCGCAAGAGACATACGAAACCGGATTGAAGGGGAAATGGAATATCCTGGACATATTAAAGTAACAGTCATACGGGAAACCCGGACAGTAGAATATGCCAAATAACCTATGCTATAAAAACTCTCTCCTATCAGGTAGCAGAATGATAATCTGTTTACTTGAAGGAGAGTTTTTTAGCATTTTTACTAACACAATAAAAGATATGTTTAAATTATCAATATTACATAATTGTCTCAACGCTTTGGAGAATTTTGTATTACCTGTTATGATGAATATGAATCAATTAAATATTAAGCATCCTTATAAGCAGTGATTAAATAATTTGAATTAGCTTTTAGACTCAATGCAATTAAGAGAGGACACTGAATGATGAACATACTTTTTATTGGCGATATTGTAGGATCACCAGGTAGGGATATGCTTCAAACTTACTTACCAAAATTAAAAAAGAAATACCATCCCCATTTGACAATTGTCAATGGCGAGAATGCAGCAGCTGGAAAAGGCATCACTGAAAAAATTTACAAAAGTTTTTTACAGCAAGGTGTACAAGTTGTAACAATGGGGAATCATACATGGAATAAGAAAGAAATTTTAGATTTTATAGAAACATCGCCATATTTAATAAGACCGGCAAATTTTAAAGAAAATAATCCTGGAAAAGGCATTACTTATGTAAAAATGAATCAGTTGCAAGCCGCGGTTATTAATCTGCAAGGAAGAGCTTTTATGGATACAAGTGATGATCCTTTTGAAAAAGCAGATAAGTTAATTTCAGAAGCATCTAATAAAACAAATATTATTTTTATTGATTTTCATGCGGAAACAACTAGTGAAAAGCAAGCATTTGCTTGGTATGTGGATGGTCGTGTAAGTGCGGTAATTGGTACACACACTCACACACAGACAGCGGATGAGCGCATTCTTCCAAAAGGAACAGCCTTTTTGACGGATGCTGGTATGACAGGGCCCTATGATGCCATTTTAGGCGTTCAAAAGGAAGCCGTTATTAATCGCTTTTTAACTAATATGCCTAGCCGTTTTGATGTTGATAAAGCAGGAAGCAGTCAATTGAATGGTTGTTTTGTTACAATAGATGAACAGACAGGTTCTGCAAAATCAATTGAACGGATTTTGATCAATGATGACCATCCATTTTATGGTTAATGCGCTTGTACAGCTAATACTTAGCATAGAATAATGTGGTTTCAACAAATCAACAATAATGCAGTAATAACGTATGCCCCCTTGGAATATAGTAGCAGTATATGATACAAGTTTATGGAGGAGGTACAGTAATGGATGTTTTAAAAGTCTCGGCAAAGTCCAATCCTAACTCAGTAGCAGGTGCGCTCGCAAATGTACTTAGGGAAGATGGTACAGCGGAATTGCAAGCTATAGGAGCAGGAGCTCTTAATCAGGCTATTAAAGCAGTGGCAATAGCTAGAGGGTTTGTAGCACCAAGTGGAGTTGATCTTGTTTGCGTACCAGCGTTTACTGACATTATCATAGAAAGTGAAGAGAGAACAGCGATTAAACTTATTGTGGAACCGCGTTAAATGATGTACAATTAAAAATTGTATTACACTTAAAACTACCTTTGCAGGAGGTAGTTTTTTAATGAACAAAAAGAGTAGTTCTTTGTGAATTCATTAAAAAAATTATATACTAGACAGGATAAGGATAAAATCAAGGAAAATGATATATATTCGCTGAAAGGAGTATGCACGTTGAATGAAAAACAGCGACAAGAACAAGCACAAATAAAAAGTGAATCGTCCAAAGATAGCAATAAGGATAGAATACTCTCCCTAACTACAGAGGACTTTGCTCATTATTTTGAAACCACTTATGAGCCACCAGATATTCGTAAAGCTAGAAAACGTGGTCGTGATGATATTGAAGTTCATTATGATTTTAATATACCTGATGAAATGCAAAATATTGGAGAAGGAAAGAAATTCCTTATTCGTACATATGGTTGTCAAATGAACGAACATGATACCGAAGTAATGGCAGGCATATTAACGGAAATGGGTTATGAATCAACGACAGAAGCTACTGACGCAGATATTATTTTACTAAACACATGTGCAATTCGTGAAAATGCTGAGAATAAAGTGTTTGGAGAAATTGGTCATTTAAAACCATTGAAGCTAGAAAATCCAGACTTGATTATTGGCGTTTGTGGCTGTATGTCCCAACAAGAATCAGTCGTCAACCGAATTTTACAAAAGCACCAACAAGTAGATCTTATTTTTGGAACACATAATATTCATCGTTTGCCAAATCTAGTGCAGGAAGCGATGTTTTCTAAGGCTCAAGTTGTAGAAGTATGGTCTAAAGAAGGAGATATCATAGAAAATCTTCCTAAAGTTCGCCATGGCAAAATCAAAGCTTGGGTGAATATTATGTACGGTTGTGATAAGTTCTGTACTTATTGTATTGTACCGATGACTCGTGGAAAAGAACGGAGTCGGCGCCCAGAGGATATCATTCAAGAAGTGCGTCATTTAGCTGCACAAGGGTATCAAGAAGTTACATTGCTTGGACAAAATGTGAATGCTTATGGGAAAGATTTTACCGATAAGGATTATCGTTTTGGTGATCTTATGAATGACATGCATAAAATTGATATTCCAAGGGTTCGCTTCACGACATCACATCCACGTGATTTTGACGACCACCTGGTAGAAGTGCTTGCAAAAGGTGGTAATTTATTAGATCATATTCACTTACCAGTTCAATCCGGTAGTAGTGAAATTTTAAGAAAAATGAATCGGAAATATACAAGGGAATCTTATTTAGAGCTTGTTCGTAAAATTAAAGCAGCTATCCCGAATGTAACTTTAACAACAGATATTATCGTTGGTTTCCCAAATGAAACAGAAGAACAGTTTGAAGAAACGATGACACTAGTTGAAGAAGTAGGTTATGAAGCTGCTTATACATTTATTTATTCACCGCGGGATGGAACCCCTGCAGCAGTGAAAAAAGATGATGTACCGATGGAAGTCAAAAAACAAAGATTATATCGTTTAAATGATCTAGTGAACAAACAATCTGCAGAATCGATGAAAACTTATGAAGGACAAACAGTGAAAGTGCTCGTAGAAGGTGAAAGTAAGAAAGATGAAACCGTATTGTCAGGCTATACGGAAAAGAATAAAGTTGTAAACTTTACTGGACCAGCATCAATTATCGGAAAAATTGTGGATGTTAAGATAACAGAAGCAAAAACATGGTCTTTAAACGGAGAATTAGTTGAAAACATGGCTGAGGTGGGTAATTCATGACACAGTATACACGTGAACAAGTAATGAATGAAACAAGATTATTAGCAAAAATGCTTGCAAATACTGAGGAAATCGATCGCTTTAAACAAGTAGAGGCAAAAATTAATAGTAATGAGAAGGTCCAAAAACTCATTTCTAAAATTAAGTTATTACAAAAACAAGCAGTTAATTTACAGGCATATGATAAAGCAGAAGCGTTAAAAAAGGTAGAAGCAGAAATTGATCAGTTACAGGAAGAATTGGATAGTATTCCAGTTGTGGAGGAATTTAAAGAAATTCAAGGTGTCGTTAATGATGTGTTGCAAATGGTTTCTGGTACGATTGCCAGAGAAGTAACTAACCATGTAATTCGTGATACAGAGGGCGATTTGCTTGCGGGGGAAACAGGCTCCAAAGTGGCGAATAAGATACCAGGAAGTTCTTGTAAATAATCATACGAAAATAAAACCTTATTCAAACGTCTATATGAGCGACGTTTAAATAAGGTTTTTTTCATCTATGCACCTTAGGTCATTGTCTTGCATAGGCTAGCATTGAGAACTTAAGGAGGTATAATCAGATGAGTGTCCATGATCATGAATACAGAGAAATTATAACGAAAGCTGTTTGTGGCAGTGGTAGAAAAAATATAAAGACGACAAATCAAGTTTTACCATTACATGAACCAACGAATATCCTTGGGTGCTGGATCATTAACCACAATTATCATGCCCATAGAATAGATGATTCTGTTGTGGAAGTACATGGCACCTACGATATAAATGTTTGGTATTCATATGATGACGAAACAAGTACAGATGTCGAGAAGGAAATCGTTGATTACTGTGATGTAATTGAATTATCGAATAAAGATAAACATTGCTATTTTCACGACGATGAGGTTATAACAGAAGTAATAAGACATCCGAATTGTTTACAATGCAATTTAGAAGAGGATCGTATTTCTGTAAAGGTTGAAAGAGAGTTTGCGGTCAATGTCATTGGAGAGACAAAAGTTCATGTGAAGGTCGCATCAGAAGGTTTACAATCATAAGAAATGGGAAATAACTTGTTGAGCTATCTTTCATTTAAAGATAGCTTTTATTTTGTAATGGCAAAAGAAAGCTATTCTAAACAGAAGTTGTTCAATAGGGATAATTCATTGATGTACTATAATTTAACAGTATTATTATTTGAAAAATTAAATTAGAAAGGTAAGAAAGGAAATAGGAAAACGTTTTGTAAACATATATGCCAAATCTCAATAAAATATCTGTTATAATGATTCCGTATGCTATTTATATAATAATAATGAGGTGAAAAATACTTCAACCTTTAATGATTGTTAGAAAATATATCGTGTACGTTCGTTATTAAAAAACAATAGATCAAATATATACAGAAGAGAGTGCTGCAATTTTGGAAAAATTTACTGAGAAAACTATTCATACTAAGAAAATATTCGACGGAAATATTATTTCCCTGCAAGTTGATGATGTCGAACTGCCAAATGGAGGGACTTCACAACGTGAAATTGTGAAGCATCCAGGGGCAGTTGCCATTATTCCAGTTACACCAGATGGTAAGATAATTTTTGTAAAACAGTACCGAAAACCAATGGACAAAACATTATTGGAAATTCCCGCCGGTAAAATAGAGACAAATGAAGCAAAAGAAATAACTGCAATAAGGGAGTTAGAAGAAGAGACTGGTTTTACAACAAAACAGTTGGATTATGTCACATCCTTTTATACGTCACCTGGCTTTGCAGATGAACTGATGCATTTATATTATACAGATAGCTTACAAGAACTAGATGAGAAAGTTGCCGGAGATGATGATGAATTTATTGAATTAGTTACATTAAGTTTAGACGAAGCGGAAGACTACATGAATGAACAACATATACAAGATGCAAAAACTGCTTATGCATTATTATATTTAAAAACGTTAGGATGAACTTTTTAAATGTTAAACGATTATTTTGTTGATTTGCATATTCATGTTGGTAGAGACATTGCTAATAAGCCTGTAAAAATTGCCGCTTCTAAAAATCTTACTTTAACAAACATTTTAAAAGAAGCTAGTCGAAGAAAGGGTATTGATATGATTGGTGTCATTGATTGTCATGCACCAAACGTTCAAAAAGAAATTCAAAGCTTGATAAATATAGGAGATGCAATAGAACTAAAAGATGGTGGTATTGTTTTTGAACAAGTAACGTTAATTCCAGGTGCGGAAATAGAAATATATGATGAATATTGTTGTGGTCCGATTCATGTCCTTTGCTACTTTCCTAACTTACAACAAATTTCTTCTTTCACAACCTGGCTTCGTAAGCGCATGAAAAATATTACACTTAGTTCCCAACGTTATTACGGAACTGCAAAAGAATTACAACATAAAGTACGAGAGCTTAACGGTTTGTTCATTCCAGCACATGTATTTACCCCCTTTAAAAGTGTATATGGGAAAGGTGTTCAAAAATCACTAACGGAAATTTTAAATCCCGAATTAATTGATGGGATTGAATTAGGACTTAGTTCTGATTCAGAAATGGCGGATCAAATAAGTGAATTACACCGCTATAGTTTCGTGACGAATTCAGATGCCCATTCACTCGCTAAAATAGCTCGAGAATATCAAAAAGTACGTATGCAGACACCGTCGTTTAAAGAACTATATCGAGCTTTACATCAAATAGACGAACGGCGGATTATAGAAAATTATGGAATGAATCCAAAGCTAGGAAAATATTATACAACGGTATGTCAAAACTGTATGACTTCACTTACTTACGGAAGTAATGTTTGTTCAAATTGTCGGTCTAAGAAAATTGTAAATGGAGTATTTGATCGTATACAATCATTGGCAGATAATCAGGATAACACCTACCAAAAGCGACCTGATTATATTTATCAAGTGCCACTAGAATATCTTCCGGGACTCGGGCCAAAAACATTTGAAAAATTATTAGACCATTTTGGAACAGAAATGCATGTTATTCACCATTGCACATTAGAAGAACTTGAAACGGTCGTTCCTGAAAAATTAGCGAAGTTAATTATTAATATGCGCGAAGGGAAACAAATAGTGAATGCTGGTGGAGGTGGAAAATACGGAAGGGTTCATATTTTGGGTGAAGAATGAGTCATTACATTGGACATGTTTTCATATCTATTAGATAAATGGCATTTAATAGATGGAGGACATACATCATGTACAGAAAAAAAATTTTACTAGTAAATCATTTAAAAAATCACTTAACTGTTTATGTATTTATGGTAGTACTGTTTTTGACGGGAATCATTTTTGGAGCTGTTCTAGTTAATAGCATGGGTTTTGTCCAAAAACAGGATTTATTTTTTCATTTAGACCATTATTTTGAACTCACCAATAATAAAGATGCGGTATTAAGTAAGGATATTTTAAAGAAAAGCTTTTTATTTCATGTTAAATACTTAATCTTACTATTTATTTTAGGATTAACAATTATTGGTTTACCAGCGATATGGATATTGATTTTTTCCAAAGGGTTAGTTATCGGCTTTTCCGTTGGGTTCATTGTGAATCAACTCGGCTGGAAAGGGCTTTTACTTGCGGCAACATCTATTGCACCGCAAAATTTAATTATTATTCCAGTTTATTTGTTTGCAGCAAGTATAGCGATGGTTTTTTCCCTTAGTTTATTTGCCAATCTTCTTGGACATAGAAAACAAGCCATTGGCAAACCAATGTTACAATACGCTTTTATTTTCATTTTATTACATGTGGGAGCCTTGGGAAGCTCTTTAGTAGAAACATTTATATCGAACGAAGCATTAAAAGCAATGTTGCAATCGGGAATCTACTTTATAATGAATATTAATTAAAAATAATAATAATTTTAATGAAAACAATCACTTATTTTTGACAGCTGTTTCATGTCTGCCTATAATAAAATAATAGATGGAGGGGTTATTCCATGAAACAGCGAATTGAACGAATAAAAAAAGAATTACATGCGCAGGGCTACAAGCTTACTCCTCAGCGCGAGGCAACTTTGACCGTTCTTTTAGAAAGAGAATCAGATCATTTAAGTGCCGAAGAAATTTTTTTATTAGTTAAAGATAAAGCACCAGATATTGGTCTTGCAACCGTATATCGTACATTAGAATTATTATCGGAATTATCTATTGTTGATAAAATTAACTTCGGTGATGGGGTTTCCCGTTATGATTTACGAAAAGAAGGAGTCAATCATTTTCATCATCATCTAGTCTGCATGGAATGCGGATCGGTAGAAGAAGTCATGGATGATTTACTTGGAGATGTTGAAAAAATTGTAGAAGATGACTGGCAATTTAAGGTAAAGGATCATCGTCTTACTTTTCATGGCATATGCAAACAGTGTCAAACTGCCAAAGCTGAATTGAAAGTAAACGGATGAGTCTTCTTGATTACAAATTGAGAAGGCTTTTTCTTTTTATGCAGAATATAATAATTATAAATACGATTTTGAATAACGGCAGTATATGACCCTATTAATTGATAAAAATGATATGTGCAAGTTTTAAGCAATTGGTGTAAAATAAAGGTATAACTTTCACTATTTTTGGCATACCTTTCTAATAGAATCTATTTGTTAGGAAGGTGTGTATAAAAATGAGACAATTTGTTTGGGACATATTAAAAGTTATGATTATTTTTTTGGGTTGCACTTTCCTGTTCTATTTTGGGCTAAGAGCAATGCATCATGAATATGAAGAATATCACCGTTATGATCAACCAGAAGGACCTGCAGTGAAAGTATTTAATGATGAAAGAACATTTCTCGATTGGTTCAGCACTTTCTAATAAAAGGAGAATTGATATGTTAAAGGACGCACTGGATGACTTTTTTCATTTTCTGCGTATTGAACGAGGGCTTTCTCAGAATACGATTACTTCCTATCGCCGTGATTTAGATCAATATATGGATCATTTTGAAAACAAACAAGCGTTTTCTAATTGGCAGGGAGTAGAACATACTGATATTACACATTTTTTATTTGAATTGAAAAAGCAAGGTAAATCATCTGCTACAATAGCTAGAATGATATCTTCCATTCGTTCTTTTCATCAATTCCTAATTCGTGATCAAATCACTAATCATGATCCAAGTCTACACTTGGAAACACCGAAACAGGATAGGCATCTCCCAGATGTGCTCAATGCGGATGAAATTGATAAATTGTTAAATATTCAAGGCAATAAACCACTGGATATTCGTAATAAAGCGATGTTAGAACTAATGTATGCAACAGGATTGCGTGTAACAGAACTTGTTTCTTTAAAAATATCGGATGTACATTTGTCTATGGGCTTTGTACGATGTCTAGGTAAAGGTGGGAAAGAAAGAATTATCCCTCTTGGTGAACCGGCAATTGATATATTAGAAGTTTATATACATGATGCTAGAAAATCATTAACGAAAAATGATACGGTACAAAACTTATTTGTCAATCACCATGGTAATGCCTTATCACGGCAAGGATTTTGGAAAGTGATTAAGCAAACAGCAATAGAACAAGGTCTTATCAAACCAATTACTCCACATATGCTGCGTCATTCGTTTGCAACCCATTTACTCGAGAATGGTGCAGACTTACGTTCTGTACAGGAAATGTTGGGGCACGCTGATATCTCAACAACGCAAATTTATACGCACATTACGAAAACCAGAATGAAAGATATGTATGATCAGTTTCATCCTAGAGCAGTAAAAAAGACAGACTAAAGAGAGGAAGTAAAATGATGCATTCATTTAAAAGAATTTTTGTAGTAGTAATGGATTCAGTTGGTATTGGAGAAGCACCTGATGCAAAAGAATTTAATGACGTAGGGGCGGACACGTTAGGACATATTGCACAACATATGAATGGAATACAACTTCCTAACTTAGAAAAGTTAGGTCTAGGAAATATTCGTGAAATAGATGGCGTACAAAGGGTAGATAATCCTCAAGCTTTTTATACAAAAATGCAAGAGGCTTCTGCTAGTAAAGATACGATGACAGGGCATTGGGAAATAATGGGCCTTTACATAGATCAACCATTCCAAACGTTTCCGGACGGATTTCCAAACACACTTATCCGTCAACTTGAAGAAAAAACAGGTAGAAAAGTAATTGGAAATAAACCTGCTTCAGGAACTGAAATTATTAAAGAGCTTGGTCAAAAGCACATAGAAACAGGCTCATTAATTGTTTATACTTCGGCAGATTCTGTATTGCAGATTGCTGCACATGAGGATATTATTCCTATTGAAGAACAATATAAGATTTGCGAAATTGCTAGAGAACTGACAATGCAGGATGAGTTTCTCGTTGGGAGAGTTATTGCGCGTCCATTTATTGGAGAAAATGGTGCTTTTGAGAGAACAGCAAACAGACATGATTATGCGTTAAAACCGTTTGATAAAACAGTAATGAATACTTTAAAAGATAATGACTATGATGTCGTTTCTCTTGGTAAAATTGTTGATATTTTTGATGGAGAAGGAATTACAAAGGCGATACGCACCATTGATAATGATGATGGGATGGCTAAGTTAAAAGAAGCAATAAAGGATGATTTTGAAGGGCTTTGTTTTCTTAATTTAGTCGACTTTGATTCAAAATATGGGCATCGTAGAGATCCTCAAGGATATGGAGATGCATTAGAACGTTTTGATAGTCAATTACCTAATATTTTAAAGCAGCTTAAGGATGACGATTTGTTAATGATTACAGCAGATCACGGCAATGACCCAGTTCATCACGGAACAGATCATACAAGGGAGTTTGTACCACTTCTTGTTCATTTCAAGGGTATTGATACCGGAGAAGAATTACCATTAAGACAAACCTTTGCTGATATTGGAGCAACCATTTCGGATAATTTTTCTGTGAAAATGCCGACATATGGTACTAGTTTTTTAAATTCAATTGTTAAAAAGGATTGATTACCATGCGAATGTATGAATTAATTGAGAAAAAGAGAGAAGGGCATGTATTAACAGAAGAAGAAATTCAATTCTTTATCAAAGGGTATACACGGGGGGAAATACCTGATTATCAAGCAAGTGCATTGTTGATGGCTATTTACTTTCAAGGAATGACAACAGAAGAGAGTGCCTATTTAACAATGGCAATAGTTAATTCTGGAGAGACAATTGATTTAAGTATGATAGATGGTATAAAGGTAGACAAACATTCCTCAGGTGGTGTAGGAGATAGTGTTACACTAATTCTTGCTCCACTTGTAGCTTCATGTGGTGTTAAAGTTGCTAAAATGAGTGGGCGAGGTCTAGGGCATACAGGGGGTACTCTTGATAAACTTGAATCATTCACAGGCTTTCATGTTGAAATAGATAATCAAACATTTGTTAATCTCGTCAAAGAGTATCACTTAGCTGTTATTGGACAATCTGATAATCTTGTACCTGCTGATAAGCTATTGTATAGTTTAAGGGATGTTACGGCAACGGTTAATGCTATCCCGTTAATCGCTAGTTCTATCATGAGTAAAAAAATAGCATCGGGAGCAGATGCAATTGTACTCGATATTAAGACAGGTGCTGGTGCTTTTATGAAAAGCGAACAGGATGCTATTACATTGGCTGAAACAATGGTAGCTATCGGGGAACAAGTTGGAAGAAAAACGACAGCAATTATATCGAGCATGGATGAACCATTAGGCTTTGCTATTGGAAATGCATTAGAAGTGAAAGAGGCTGTACAAACACTAAAAGGAGAAGGGCCACAGGATTTAACCGAATTGGTGCTTGAACTTGCTAGCCAAATGCTTGTACTTGCAGAGCGTACAGATTCTTCCATAGAAGCTCGTAAATTATTAGAGAATAATTTATATAATGGAGCAGCGATTCAATCTCTCAAAAACTTTATAGAACATCAAGGGGGATCCTCAGCTGAAATAGATGACTTAAATCTTTTGCCACAAGCTCGTTTTACATATGACATTACTGCGCAAGAATCAGGTGTCATAAAACAAATTACTGCAGACGAAATAGGAAGAGCTGCGATGTTGCTAGGAGCTGGCAGAGCAACAAAGGACGATACAATTGATTTAGGAGTAGGCTTAGTTTTACATCAAAAAGTGGGCGATCATGTACAGACTGGTGATATTATATGCACTGTGCATTCAAATGAAAAAAATCCTGCTTCAGTACTAGACATCGTTCAAAAAAATATTATTATTGGAAAACATGCCACACCTTCAAAGTTAATCCGTAAAATGATTCAACACACTGACTAAATACAGTGTGTTTTTTTAATCTCTCAAGATAAGCTACTACAATCATTATTCATTTAATCCTCCAACTTTAAACCAAGTGTCATAGAGAAATAGTTGATCTATAAATTTATTCATAATTGAGTCAACTTCATAGGTCAATAGCAGGAAGTAAAATCCGAACATTAATATCTGCTTGAGAATGGCTTTCACTGCAGGCGGACGCTTTAACTTCATAACAGCTCAAGGGCGACATCTGTTCAAGAAGAACACTTTCACAGTGTCTACTTTGCCGCGGGCACGGCTTGAGCCTCCTCACTCGCACAAATCGCTCGTTGTGGGGTCTCAAGACTCGTGCTGTTCCCGCAGGAGTCGCCGCCTTACGTTACAGCCATTCAAGTTAGATTCCTAAAAACGAACATTTACGAAATTTATTTGTTAAACGTTTGGATTTTTATTCAATAAACTTATTTATATGGAATATGAAAAATTCAGCCTTAGATAATTTCAATTTGTTGTTATATTTCTGTATGAATTGGGCAAGCTATATTTATATGACATTTTGGAGGGTACAAATAAATGAAACGAATGCGACATTTAATCATATTTTGTATGGGACTATTTTTAATTGGT
>DATGUH010000065.1:0-15383 GCA_035301445.1 Pseudogracilibacillus sp.
CACACTCATCATAGGGGACTTGAGCTTTTATCACGACTTGAATGGTTTACTTGCAGCGAAACATTATCACTTACCTATACGTATAATATTATTGAATAACAATGGTGGTGGGATTTTCTCTTTTCTACCACAAGCGAAAGAAGCGACAGAATTTGAGGCTTTATTTGGGACTCCTTTAGATATTGATTTTGAAAAAGTGGTAATGATGTATGGAGGCACGTTTACAACTATTACAACTAAGCAAGATTTAAATAGTGTATTAAAGGATACAAATGGAAAAAGCGGCATTCATGTCATAGAAATAAAGACAGATAGAATAAAAAACGCCCAATGGCATAAACATTTATGGGAGAAAACAGCAGAAGAGGTTGGTAGGTTGTTATGAGTTACCTAGAAAAAAGGATTGGAAAAAATAAATATGCGTGTGAAATAACAGGCAATGGTGAACCGCTCGTTTTATTACATGGCTTCACTGGGTCAAGTAAAACCTGGGAGCCATTTGTTCATAAGTGGAGCTCTGTATTTAGAGTAATCACAATTGATTTACCGGGACATGGGAATTCGGTGACACCTGACTTCCCGACGATGATTGACTTTTGTGATGAATTAAAAATCCTTTTGGAAGAATTGCAAGTAAGTAAGTGCCATTTACTTGGTTATTCAATGGGAGGGCGCGTCGCTTTATCATTTGCCCAACGACATCCAGAAATGGTCTCATCCTTGATTTTAGAAAGTGCCTCTCCAGGCCTAAAGACGGAGTCAGAGAGGGTAGAGCGAAAAGAGAAGGATGCGAAACTCGCTGATAATATTCTTCAAAATGGATTAGAAGCTTTTGTAGATGAATGGGAAAGTTTGCCGATGTTTTCCACGCAAAAAATGTTACCTGATGACGCAAAGGCTACTATTCGAAAAGAAAGACTTGCTCAATCACCAACAGGTTTAGCTGGTTCGCTCACCTATATGGGGACCGGCAACCAACCTTCGTGGTGGAATAGATTATCGTCCATTAAAGTACCTGTACTTCTTGTTGTTGGTGGACTCGATTCTAAATTTGTTACGATTAATCAGGAGATGGAAAAGCAATTTAATTATGGTGAATTAATTATCGTTCATGACGCTTCACATGCTGTGCATATTGAACAAGCAGAAAAGTTTGTTACAATAGTAATGGAGTTTCTATATCTTAAAAATAATTGAAGAGGTGTACAAACATGACAGTACAATGGGAAAAGGTTCGCGATTACAAAGAAATTATTTATGAAAAATATAACGGAATTGCCAAGGTGACAATGAATCGTCCAGAAAAACATAATGCATTCACACCACTTACAGTGAACGAAATGATTGATGCTTTTGCGGATGCACGTGATGATTCTTCAATAGGTGTAATTGTTTTAACTGGTGCCGGGGAGAAAGCATTTTGTTCCGGTGGAGATCAAACGGTACGTGGTCATGGTGGCTACGTAGGAGAAGATCAGGTGCCTCGCTTAAATGTGCTTGATTTACAACGATTAATTCGGACAATACCTAAGCCAGTTATTGCGATGGTAAATGGATATGCCATTGGAGGAGGTCATGTTTTACATGTAATTTGTGATTTAACAATTGCCTCTGAAAATGCTACTTTTGGTCAAACAGGTCCAAAGGTTGGAAGTTTTGATGCGGGATATGGTGCTGGCTACTTAGCAAGAATGGTTGGCCATAAACGTGCAAGAGAAATTTGGTATTTATGCCGTCAATACAGTGCAAAAGATGCCTATGATATGGGGATGGTGAATACAGTAGTTCCACTGGATAAGCTAGAAGAAGAAACTTTGCAATGGTGCAGTGAAATCCTAGAGAAATCTCCGACAGCACTTCGTTTCTTAAAAGCATCATTCAATACGGATACAGACGGTCTTGCCGGTCTTCAACAAATGGGTGGCGATGCGACATTACTATACTATACAACAGATGAAGCTAAAGAGGGACGCGATGCATTTAAGGAAAAACGTAAACCGGATTTCGACCAATTCCCTCGTTTTCCATAATAGTTTTGAGTTAACCAAGCCTTTGCTTTCATGAAGCGAAGGCTTGCATATTTTAAGGAGGATTTAAAATGGGCGAAGTGTTACCTCATTGGCTTGACAAACAAGCATTACTATCACCAAATAAAATAGCGATTGAACTTGAGGATGGGAGTAATATCACCTTTTCCGATCTCCAAAATCAAAGTCAAACTCTTGCACGCCAATTAGCTGGACTTGGTGTACACGCAAGTACTAAAGTTGCTGTTTTATCAGATAATCATCTCGATTTTGCCATATTAATGCACGCATTCAGCTATCTGCAAGCAGTCGCTGTTCTACTAAATACAAAATTAAGCAATCCAGAGTTGACAAGTCAGCTTGAAGATGCAGAAGCAAGCTTGCTTATTACAACCCAAACATTAAAACAAAAAAAATCATTATCCTTCCATGAACAAATAACATTTTCAGAAATTAACAAACTTCCAGTAAAGGATATAAAGTTAGCAGATGAAATTGATTTGTCTACTTCATTTACAATGATGTTCACGTCCGGAACAACTGGAAAGCCAAAGATGGTTGTACATACATACGGAAATCACTGGTGGAGTGCTAATGCTTCAACATTAAATTTAGGATTGCAGCAAGATGATAAATGGTTGTTAACCTTACCGATGTATCATGTTGGTGGTTTATCTATTTTAATGCGAAGTGTGATTACGGGAATGGAAATTTTTTTAATGGAAAAGTATTCACCAGAAGTATTCTTTGATGCATTAAAGAACAAGCGTATCACAATCGCCTCCATTGTAACTGTTATGCTGAAGGATTTGCTTGATTTATTAACATCCGAACCACTACCAGAAAAGGTTCGTTGTCTATTGTTGGGCGGAAGCTCTGTTCCGGAGACGTTATTAAAAAAGGTGAAGGAAAAAGAACTACCTTTATTTCAATCGTATGGCATGACAGAAACTAGTTCACAAATCGTCACAATAAATGCAGACAATGCATTGGAAAAGGTTGGTTCCTCCGGTAAAGCACTTTTTCCTGCACAACTAAAGATAGAAAATAAAGATGAAAATAATGTAGGAGAAATTGTTGTCAAGGGGCCTATGGTAATCAATCGTTATATGAACCACCCGCAAGCAAACAAAAAAGAATTTAAAGATGGGTGGTTTAAAACAGGTGATTTGGGATATATGGATAAGGAAGGCTTTTTATTTGTGATGGAACGACGATCAGATTTGATTATTTCAGGTGGGGAAAATATTTACCCTAGTGAAGTGGAAAACGTTCTATTGGAAATAGAAGGTGTGCAAGAAGCTGCTGTTGTAGCAAAAGAAGATGATAAATGGGGACAAGTCCCAGTCGCATTCGTAGTTGCCCATAAAAAAATGACAGAGGCAATGATTTTAGCCGATTTAACATCCAAATTGGCTTCCTTCAAGCTTCCAAAAGAAATAAACTTTATGAAGAAATTACCGAGAAATGCAACGAATAAAATCATGCGTCACAAACTGCAAGACTTTTTGAATTAAAGTTTATCATGTATGTAAGTATTGAGAGGGAGCCAAATTAAGTTCAGGAGGTGGATAAGTTGAATAAAGAAAAGTATTTTGTCCATTTACAAAAGCAAATAGTCTCCCAAACCAATGTTACAAATGAACATGGTATAACTATTTATGCAACGGAAGAAGAGGTAAAAGAATTAGAACGTTTATTTATAGAACTCCAATCTGCAGATTTTACTTCATTTCTCCGTGCTTTAGTTCCAATTAAACCATATCATAAGGCGGAGTCTGTAGAAGAGTTTGACGAGTCCTATAAAGAATTGGCAAAAAAGTTATACGCATTAGGTGATGATGAGGCGAAAAAGTTTATCCGGGAAAGTGGTATCATTGGAAGTCGGCCTATTGATACAGAATATACTTATCCTGACCCTGAACATGATGGAGGTAAAGAGGCATAAAAAAGGAATGAGCGATTCAATACAGAGAAGGTAGAGACGTTTAATGTATAAGTTTACAGATTATTATCGAAACAAGGTGCACTTGTCTTTTGACAAAGAACCATTTAGTAAAAATCCGAAACATGTTTGGGTAATATGCCGACACCGTAATCGTTGGTTGTTAACAAAGCATCCAACCAGAGGAATTGAATTTCCTGGTGGTAAAGTAGAGGAAGGAGAAAGAGCGGAAACCGCTGCAATCAGAGAAGTTTTGGAGGAAACTGGTGGTGTTGTAAAAACTTTAGAGTATATTGCCCAATACAATGTAACAGGTAAAAAGGATACGATTATCAAAAATGTCTATTTTGCGCATATAGGGCAATTAACAGATATTTATAAAGAATATGAAACACTGGGTCCGTTATTTATAAAAAACCTTCCTACAAATTTAAACAAACAAAACAATTATAGTTTCATGATGAAAGATGATGTACTAATACATTGTCTATATCACATTAAACAAACCAAAAAACTGCCTGAAACTTGATCGGCAGTTTTTTGTTATACGTAAATCGGACAGAAAAACGCGAAAGCAACATTTCGTGTCTAATTTCAAGCGTAAATCGGACAGAAAAACGTGAAAGCAACATTTTGTGTCTTGTTTACACTTAGCATATCTACTAATTTTCTAAAACTTAATGTGTATGTTTCATAAGCCACTTTTCTATATATTCAACTACTTGATACATTAAAGCTGCAAAAATCGCAATAATGACAAGACTGAGCATAACGAGAGTGAAATCAAATACTTGGAAACCATAGATGATTAAATAACCCAATCCATTATTGGAGACGAGGAATTCTCCTACAATAACCCCAACCCAACTTAGTCCAACATTTACTTTTAATGTAGATATCATTGTCGGTAGTGTGGCTGGAAAAATAGCCTCTTTAAAACATTGCCACTTGCTTGCACCAAAACTTTTTAATACTTTTTGGTATTGATCATCTACATCATTAAATCCGGCATACACTACAAGGGCTGTGATAATCACAGAAATAATGGCTCCCATCATGATGATAGAAAGATATCCTGGTCCAAGCGCAACAATAAGAATTGGTCCAAGTGCTACTTTAGGCATAGCGTTGAGTATGACTAAATACGGATCAGATATTTTTGCAGTCTTTTCAGATAACCAAAGAACCGTTGCAATGCCAATACCAAGTATAGTGCCGATGAAAAATCCGATAAGCGTTTCTCCTAATGTAATCACTAAATGCTTTAATAAAGAACCATCTATTAACTTTTCTGATAATAAACTGATAACTTTAGCAGGTGAACTAAACAATAAGGGATCAATGATATGGTAACGACTTGTTAATTCCCATAAAGCTATAAAGAGGAGAAAGATACTAATTTGCCAAATGAAAATATGCCGTTTTTCTTTTTTAATTCGTTTCAAATAATAACTATATAAACTTTTTTCATTTTCCTTTTTCAATGACAGTCCTCCTTTCAGCCGTCAGAGAAGGATCATCATTTAAATGATTCCATATTTCATCGAATATTGATTGATAGGCAGGATTTCTTCTCACGAAAAAAGGTGTCTCTTTTCGAAGTACTTCAGGCACACTGAATGCTTTTGCAATCTTACCTGGATTGGATTTCATCAATATAATTTTGTCACTCATGGAAATTGCTTCACCTAAATCATGTGTAACTAAAATTGTTGTTTTATGGTATTGCTTCGTCATATCTGATACTGTGTTTTCTAATTTTAACTTGGTGACATAATCAAGAGATGCAAACGGCTCATCAAATAATAAAATATCGGGATTTGTCATTAAGGTTCTGACTAGTGCTGCTCTTTGGCGCATTCCCCCAGATAATGATGCTGGATAGTTATCTTCTGTATGGGAAAGTTGTACTTCCTTTAATAAGTTTCTCGCTTCTTCCACGGCAAGATTATCTAGTGATTGATTAATTTTCGGACCTAGTAAAATATTTTCCAGAATGGTTTTCCACGGGAATAAGTAGTCTTGCTGTAACATATAACCAATAGATGGTTTCTCATGATGAATTGGATTACCATTGACGAGAATATCTCCTTTTGTTGGTTCCAATAGTCGGGCTATACTAGAAAGAATAGTAGATTTACCACATCCGCTTGATCCAATAATGGCAATAAATTCACCTTTTTCAACTGTCATATTTACTTCTTCAATAGCACGTGTATAACCAGCTTTAGAAAAATAAGTGTGAGAAACATTTTTTAAAGTAATAAATGACATTATTTTTCTCCCTCCTTACTTTCCACTTACATCCTTCGCTATATCAGTATTTACTAACTTTTCATATGGAGCCTCTTCGGGTAATTCTCCGGCTTCATTCATAATATCTTGCAAGTTATTCCATGCATCTTCTTTAAGTAATGGGTCAGTTGCAAAAGAATCTTGTTCTTTATAACGATCGATGGCAGTGGCGAGCATCTCTACATCTGTATCTTCAAAATACGGATGCACAACTTCGGCAATAGTTTCGGCATCGTTATCTGCTACCCATTGTTGTGACTTATAAATCGCTTCTGTAAAACTTGTAACTGCATCTTCATCCTTTTCAATAAAGCTTTCTTTTGCCATGAATACAGTATACGGTATATCGCCAGCCTCTTCTCCAAATGAAGCAAGGACATGACCTTTTCCTTCTTCTTCAAATGTACTAGCAGTTGGTTCAAACATTTGAACATACTCGTAATCATCGGAAGCAAAAGCACCAGGAATATTTTCAAATTCTACATTTTGGCTTAAATCAACATCTTCATGGGGATCAATTCCATTATCTTTTAGAACAAACTCTCCAACCATTTGTGGCATTCCACCTTTACGTTGGCCAAGAAATGAAGAATCTTCTACATCATCCCACGAAAAATCAGGTTGCTCTTCTTTCCCTACCAAAAAGGTTCCATCGGTTTGGGTTAATTGGGCAAAATTAATAGCAGGGTCTGTAGCTTCTTGGCCATACACGTAAATAGATGTCTCCGAACCAACAAGAGCAATATCCGCATTATCTGATAGTAGGGCTGTCATCGTTTTATCCCCACCCCAAGTCGTCGTCAACTCGACATCCAGTCCTTCTTCCTCAAAGAAGCCTTTTTCAAGTGCAACGTATTGAGGGGTGTAAAAGACAGAACGCGTTACTTCGGCTAATTCTATCTCTGTTTTTTCATCGTCACTTGAACAAGCTGTAAGCAATATCAATAAGATTGATGCGATAAAGACAGTTAGCCATTTATATATTTTCATTTTTTCGTCTCCTTTATTTAATCTATTGTCCTAGGATAATCTATGCGAAAACCACGCAAGACGTTCTTGGCACCTATATATCATTTAGTAAAAAACCATGAAAATTGAGAAGAGGTTTTCTTTATGAACTAAGGTGAAATTTTCCAGCAAAAAGTTATGTTGAAAAAGCAATTTCATAAACATCATATTAATGACATGATGATAAGTGGTTTCAGCATAGAATATAAGTACAGACAGGAGGAAAAAGATTGGCGAAACATGGATTGTTCGCATAAATTTATGAGGATGTGATTATCTTTGTCAGACAATGCGAAGGTATATAAAAAGTTGCATGATGCATTACACGGAAAGAAACGCTGTGCTATAGCAACTATTGTGAATGTGAATGGTTCAGCATATCGTAAAGAAGGGGAAAAGATGTATATCGATGAGGATGAAAAAACAGTTGGCATGATTTCAGGTGGATGTTTAGAAGTGGACGTGATAGAAATAGCTAAAAAAGTGATGACAACAAATCAACCGCTGTTAAAAAAATATAATTTGGATGAAGACTTCATGTGGGGATTAGGATTAGGTTGTCCAGGTGAGGTAGAAATTTATATTGAGTCATTTAATCAGTCTATTCTGGAAGTAGGTGAATATCAGATTGGAAAATAAGGCATTAAAACAGTGGTTAGCTACAATTAATCATAAAAAGATGGCTGCATTGGCGACTGTTTTACCCTCTGAAACAGCTAAAAAGTATCAAATGGAATCAAAACGACTTTTTTTAAGTGCGCATGAAAAACAAGGCGAATTGGGAGATGTGGATTTAGAAAGAAAAGTAATAGACTGGATTAAATTGAAGTTTTCCGAAACAGTGCCTAAATCAGAATCGAAAGTCTTTTTACTAAAAAGTGGGGAAGAGATCAATATATTTATTGATATTTATTTCCCGCCAATTGAAATTATAATTTTTGGTGCGGGACATGATGCAATACCTTTATCAGCAGGAAGTGTAGCGTTGGGTTATCCAACAACGGTAGTAGATGCAAGAGAACAATTTAATACAGTATCACGTTTTCCATTTACCAAACGATTAATCTTTAAAAGTACAGATCTTCATAACATTCCTATCACGGAATATACTTATATCGTCATCATGAATCATCATATAGAAAAAGACGAAAATACTTTAGCCTTTGCACTAAAGTCTCCTGCACCATATATTGGGCTGCTTGGGCCGCTGTCAAGACGTGAAAAAATACTCACCCGACTGAAAAAGAAGAGGATTAGTTTTGAAAAAAATGAAATGAAAAAACTGAATAGCCCTATTGGTCTTGATATTGGTGCTGAATCACCAGAGGAAATATCTATAAGTATTTTGGGAGAAATAATAGCTTTCAAAAATCATCATCCGGCAGGCTTTCTTCATGATTCTGAAAAAATACACATGTAATATATTGGAGGAGTAAGATGGATGAATCATCAAGTAAACAGTATCATTTTGGGAGCTGGTTCAGCACAAAGGATGGGACAAACAAAACAATTATTAACATTACGGGATAAAGTGTTATTGCATCATGTGATAGATCAAGTACGACAAGTGAATTTTGAGAAAATAAATACTGTGATTGGCCACGATGCAAATGAAATTCAACGTATCATTCGTATTAATGACAGTCGTTTTCACTGGATAACAAATAATGCTTATAAAAAAGGTATAAGTACTTCACTTAAAAAAGGTCTACAATACTGTTCCAAACATCCCCATCATATTATGGTTTTTTTAGGGGATATGCCTTTCATCAAGCAATCCACTATTCGTTACATAATGAATGAAGGACTTTATACTGCAAAAGGAATGTATGAACCGTTTGTTATACGTCCTATGTATAAACGTCAAATAGGGCACCCCGTTTTCTTTGGATATATATATCCTCATTTTTTTGATCAACTAGAAGGAGATGTTGGAGCAAAAGTCATTGTAAACAATATGAAGCATGTAAAAACGTTACCTATAAACGATGAAGGCATCATTTTGGATATTGATACTCCGGAGGCATATGCAATAGCAAATAAACGGATGACATAACAGAGAATGAAATAATGTATAAAAAAGCCAGGTCTAATAAGAGGTCTGGCTTTTAGTTTTTACTATGAAACTTGAGCTTAAAAAAGTATATAACTATCACAAAAAGGAAATGATAAAAGTATTGTTAATACAACAAATGGGGTGTCTTAATTTGATAGGAAAAAGTATACCAAGGAGAGAAGGGAAGAATAAAGTCACAGGAACTGCTAAATATACGGCAGATTATTCAACACCTGGTCAGTTATATGCTGTACTAGTAACGAGCCCGCATGCTCATGCAAAAATAAAATCTATCGATATTACGAAGGCAACAAAATGCGCAGGGGTACAGGCGGTAGTAACAGGGAAAGATTATCCCGTTTTGACCGGTTCAGCCGTAGAAGATCGTCCTGTTCTCGCTATTGAAAAAGTCCGTTATTTTGGGGAACCAGTTGCCATTGTAGTAGCAAATAGCGAATACGAAGCTGAAAAAGCATGTTCCTATGTACAAGTAGAATATGAGCTATTGCCAGTCCTCCATTCAGTAGAGGAATCCTTTACAGGGAAAAATGCTCTTATACATGAATCTTTTCATTTGTATACAAAGCCGAAGAAATTAAAACCTATTCCAGAACGCAATGTTGCCAATCATGTTACAGTACGAAAAGGCGATTTTCATAAAGGTAAACATATAAGTGACGTCCTTGTAAAAACGAATGTTTCTTTGCCACAATCTGATCATGCAGCAATGGAAACACGTTCAGTCAAAGCAGAGATATTACCAACAGGAGAGGTACATATAGAATCATCCAGTCAAGCTCCTTTTGATATACAGCAAATGGTTAGTAAACATTTTAATATAGATACCAATAAAGTAATAGTTCACACTCCCTTTGTAGGTGGCGCTTTCGGTGGTAAGGCAGCAATCCAATTGGAATTTATTGCATACATTGCCTCTAAATCAACAGGAGGGAAGCCAATAAAATTAACCCATTCAAGGGAAAATGACATGATAAGTTCTCCTGTTCATATCGGTATGGATAGCGATGTGAAACTAGGTGCTACCAATGATGGAAAATTAACGATGTTGGAAATGACATTTAAGTTTGATTCTGGTGCTTATGTAGATGAATCATCAGATATTACAACTACCGCAGCATTAAATTGTACAGGTCCCTACAAAGTGGATCATGTATGGTGTGATGCATATTGTGTATATACAAATCATCCATATGCTACATCTTTTCGTGGATATGGGCATGGTGAACTGGCATTTGCAATCGAACGGGCATTGGATAAATTAGCCGAAAAACTACAAATGGATCCCATGGAATTACGTATTAAAAATGCCATTAAACCAGGGGATACTACACCATCTCAGGCAAAATTAACGAAAGGTAATATCGGCAATACAAAAGCATGTCTTGAGCGCATCAAAAAATTGATTGATTGGGATGAAGGAGATGTTGTTCCAGTATCCAATAATGTTATTAGAGCAAAAGGAATTAGCGGTTTATGGAAAACGTCCATGTCACCTACTGATGCCTCTTCCGGTGCTATTATTACTTTGAACAAAGATGGCAGTATGAATTTAAATGTTGGTGTAGTTGAAATAGGACAAGGGACGAAAACGACATTAATCCAAATATTAGCAACAAGTATGCAAGTCGATGAAAGTAAAATTCATATGAAAATGGATGTAAATACAGAGTCAAGCCCTGAACATTGGAAGACCGTAGCGAGTACAGCTGTTTATATGGCTGGAAATGCTGTTGTAGAAGCGGCTGAAGATGTAAAACGCCAACTAAAAAATAATGCTTCCTATAAGTTAAGATGCAAACCAGAGGACCTTGAAGTTGGAGAGTCTAGGGTGTATTTAAAAAGTGACCCACAAAAACATGTTAACGTACAGAGCGTCGTGCGAGGATATAAATATAATAACGGAAATACAGCTGGAAACATGGTCATCGGTCGTGGTGGGTTTGTAATGAATCAATTAACTAATATGGACTTAAAAACCGGTAAGGCATTTCCTGGACCAGCCTGGACAGTAGGGGCACAGGCTGTAGAAGTGGAATTTAATACAAGAACCTTCTTTTATACGATTACAAAAGCTGTTTCTGTACTTGATGCAGGTGTTATTTTTAATCCAAAGGGTGCACGCGGACAAGTAACTGGTGCCATGAGTATGGGACTAAGCTGGGCAAGTAGAGAGGGATTTTACTTTAATCAGAATGGAAATATTATAAATAATCAATTTCGCACATATAAAACATTGCGATTCGATGAACAGCCAGAGTATATTGTAGACTTTGTAAATACTGAACAATTAGACGGACCATATGGGGCAAGAGGAGTGGGCGAGCACGGGATAATTGGTATGCCTGCTGCATTAGCTAATAGTTTATCAAAAGCTGCAAACACCTCCCTCAACCATTTGCCACTTATACCAGAATTCATTTGGAGTAAAAAGAAGGAGGAAACGCCTTGATTACGACAGATTTTGAATATTATTGTGCCCAATCTATTACAGAAGCGGTAGATTTATTTAAACAGTTAAGCGACAGTGGAATTCGTCCGCTATTTTATAATGGAGGTACGGAAATCATTACACTTATGCGAATAAATTCATTTTATACACATGTTAACGCTGTGATAGATATCAAGCGTATTCCTGAATGTTCTGTTTTGGAAATGGACGAGCATGATTATTTAGTAATAGGAGCATCTGTACCGTTAGCTGAAATAGAGGAGAATATGGCATTTCCTTTATTAAGTAAAAATTGCAGTCGAATAGCTGATCATACTTCAAGAGAAAAAATAACACTTGGCGGCAATGTGTGTGGACATATTAAATATAAAGAGGCTATTCTTCCATTGTTACTAACAAATAGTACGTTAGTTATTGCAGATGAGAAAGGTTTGCATGAAGTTTTCATTCAAGACATATTTGATAAAGAAATAATATTAGAGCCAGGATCTTTTATTGTACAATTCAAGATTGAAAAAGAATTTTTATCTATGCCTTATATAAATAAAAAAATGACGAAAATTGATCGAATCGGATATCCGCTAATAACAGTGTCTGCTATACAAATGAAAAAAGAAATACGTTTTGCTTTTAGTGGTCTTTGTGAAACACCTTTTTATTCTTATGAAATAGATGATATTTTAAATAACGAAGAAAATTCAATAAGAAAGCGGATAAACGCTGCCATTAAACAAATACCTGAACCTATCTTAGATGATATAGAAGGTTCGGCAAGTTATCGTAAGTTTGTTTTAAGTAATACTTTAGAAGAAATAATGATGAAATTAAATGGTGGTGGAGGTAATGAAGCAATTAGTTGAGTTGTTTATAAATGAAGAAAAGAAACAAGTCCACGTTAGACCTACAGATACTTTGCTTCATACATTAAGGAATAATCTTGGACTTACTGGATCAAAACCAGGCTGTGAAAATGGTGATTGTGGCGCATGTACAGCACTCGTTGATGGTCGACCAATGAAAACATGCCTTGTACTGACAGTTGAAGCGGCACATTATAAGATAACTACAATAGAAGGATTAAAAGATTCTTCTATCCAACAAGCCTTTGAAAAAAAGTTTGCTTTCCAATGTGGTTATTGTACTTCAGGATTTATTATGAACTGTTATGCTTTAACGATGCAATATCCGAATGCTGACAAATATCAGATAAAGAATTGGTTGCAATCTAATATTTGTCGCTGTACAGGCTATGAAGAAATTGAGCAGGCAATTCAATCTATTGTTATATCAGATAAGGCAAAATAGTGGATGTTTTTATGTGCTAGAAAAGAAAAACAATCGCACCATAAAGGAACGATTGTTTTTTAACATTATACGAGTGGTCCTGCTTGTTTAATTTCGTCACTAACGTAACTGAATTTCTCGAAGTTTTCACGGAATTCTTTAGCTAACTTTCTAGCAGCCTGATCATATGCTTCTTTATCACTCCATGTTTGGCGAGGGATAAGGACTTCATCAGGAACGCCTGCTACATGTGTAGGTATATTTAAGCCGAATACGTCATCCATGATTGTTTCGATCGTATTAAGTTCGCCTTCTAGTGCAGCATGAATCATTGCACGAGTATAGGACAATTTCATCCGTTCGCCTACACCATAGCTTCCCCCAGTCCAGCCTGTATTTACGAGAAATACATTGGAATTGAATTGATCAATTTTTTCTCCAAGCATTTCAGCGTATTCACTAGGTGGTAATGGTAAAAATGGCGCCCCAAAGCATGCTGAAAAAGTTGCTTCAGGTTTTGTAATACCACGTTCAGTACCAGCCAATTTACTAGTGTAACCACTTAAGAAATGATACATTGCTTGCTCTTTAGTAAGTTTACTAATAGGCGGTAAAGTACCAGAAGCATCCGCAGTTAGGAAAATGATTGTGTTTGGATGCCCCGCGATACTTGGTTGTATGATATTATCAATGTTTTCAAGCGGGTATGCTGCTCTTGTATTTTCCGTAAGTGATACATCACTGTAATCAGGATGTCTTGTTTTTTTATCTAATACGACATTCTCTAAAACAGAACCAAAACGAATAGCACTGTATATTTGCGGTTCTTTTTTAGCGGATAGATCAACACACTTCGCGTAGCATCCACCTTCGATATTGAAAACGCCGTTCGGACTCCATCCATGTTCATCGTCTCCAACTAATTGACGGTAAGGATCCGCAGATAGTGTTGTTTTACCGGTTCCTGATAGCCCGAAGAATAATGCAACATCGCCTTCTTCGCCAACGTTTGCAGAGCAATGCATGGACAGTACGTTTTGCTGTGGTAATAAGTAGTTCATCACAGAGAATATCGACTTTTTAATTTCTCCAGCGTATTGTGTTCCACCAATTAATACAATCCGTTTCTTAAAGGATATTAATACGAATGCTTCAGAGTTCGTGCCATCTTTCTCTGGATCAGCAAGACAGGTTGGCGCGTTAATAACAGTGAAGCCAGGTACATGGTTTTCTAGTTCTTCTTCTGTCGGTGTAATAAATAACTGACGAGCAAATAAGTTATGCCATGCATATTCATTAATTACTTCTACAGGAAGGCGGTAACTTTCATCAGCACCAGCAAAACCTTTAAAAGAAAATAATTCGTCTTGTTCTGATAAATGAGAAATGACCTTTTGATATAATTTATCAAATTTATCTTCATCAATTGGTTGATTGACACTACCCCAATCAACTTTATCAGCTGTTTCTTCATCTTTAACAACGAAACGGTCTTTTGGTGAGCGACCGGTATAAGCACCCGTCGTTGCCATAATTGCACCAGTTTCACTTAAAATACCTTCATCTCTTGATAATATTTTTTCAACTAAAACTGGTACCGATGCATTATGATACACATGATTATTTTTAGTTAAAGATTCGTGCACCATCGATTTTGATTGTAAACTCATCACACTAACCACCCTTTACAAAGTAATTAATTTTAATATAGTATAACACATTGACATAAATAGTCCATACTAAACAATAAAATATAAATAAAAATTTTGTGAACAATGTGACACATAATGAATGAAAAGCCGCTCTTAAAAGTTTTGTATATGTGATCTGGCCATGCTTTGGATATAATATTCTTATATGTACTGTTATAAAATATTAATACATTATATATAGGTTTATTAGTAAGGTTAGCAATTGTCGTAATATCTCAAACCTTAAAATTTCTTTGTTTTACAATTTGTATGTTATTCAATTTTATAAGTCAATAACAGGATGTAAAATCCGTACATTAATATATGCTTGAGAATGGCTTTCACTGCAGGCGGACGCTTTCCGCGGGCACGGCTTGAGCCTCCTCGTTCGCCTAAACCGCTCACTGTGGGGTCTCAAGACTCGTGCTGTTCCCGCAGGAGTCGCCGCCATCCGTTCCAGGTAACTCAGTTTGAACATTGCTAGATCATTAAGTGATATGCCAATCTCTTGGACGCTGCGTGATATTCCTAGATAATGGTGTTAGGATCATTTGGGACAATTCTTTTCCTCCTTGCGGGCATAACCGCATTAAGAAGACTGTTTCCC
>DATGUH010000066.1:0-6022 GCA_035301445.1 Pseudogracilibacillus sp.
TTTAACTACGGTGGTATTGCTATTCCACAATTTATCATTGCTATTGTCGCTATTTACTTCTTCGCATTTCAACTTGATTGGTTTCCATCAGGTGGTTCTATTACTCCTGGACTCGAATCTGGTACGTGGGAATTTTGGAAAGACCGAATACACCATGCTGTTTTGCCAGCATTTACTTTAGGTATGTTATCAACTGCTGCTTATACACAATTTTTAAGAAATGATATTATCCAAAATGGTCAAATGGATTATGTTAGAAGTGCTCGAGCAAGAGGAACAAGTGAATCAAAAATTTACAACAAACATATTTTAAGAAATTCTATCATTCCTCTAATAACATTTTTAGGATTTGATCTTGCCACTTTAATAGGTGGTGCAGTGATAACGGAGACCATTTTCACTTACCCTGGAATTGGTATGTTATTCATTGAATCTATCGATAGTAGAGATTATGCTTTAGTGATGACTTTGACTATGATTTTTTCTTTACTTACTTTAATCGGTAACTTAGTGGCAGATCTCTTATATGGACTTGTAGATCCTAGAATTCGTTATTAGGAGGGATAAATATGGAATCTGAAAAACAGTTCGATCATGAAACAAATGATGATGACTTAAAATTAACAAAATTTGATTCAACTTGGACCATTGCCAGGAAAAAATTTGTCAAAAACAAAATTGCAATGACTAGTTTGTTCTATCTTATTTTTATTATTTTATTTTCTTTTTTAGGAGAATATATATTCACAGGAGATATTGAGCGAATTAATTTTCAAGATGCTAATCTACCACCATCTAGTGAGCATTGGTTTGGTACCGATAAAGATGGTCGTGATGTTTTCCTGAGATCGATGCATGGCGGAAGAGTATCCTTGCAAATTGGACTAATCTCTATGTTTGCGGTAACGATTATCGGTTCAGCCGTCGGAGCCATATCTGGTTATGCTGGTGGTATCGTTGATGATTTCCTCATGCGTGTCAATGACTTTGTTTTAACCATTCCTTTCATGGTCTTTATCATAGTATTGAACTCGATCATGCAAGGTTATAATATGACTACAGGCGTTTGGAGTTTAATCATTGTATTCAGTTTGCTTGGCTGGGGATCTGTATCGAGAATAGTGCGCAGTAAAGTATTATCTGAGAAAGAAAATGAGTATGTACTTGCTGCCAAATCTATCGGCACTAAACCAATTAACATCATATTCAAACATATTGTCCCTAACATTGTAACCATTATTATTGTACAAGCAACATTACTATTAGCTACATATGTTGTCGCAGAAACTGGACTCAGTTTTATTGGTGTCGGTGTACCGATTGATATACCTAGTTGGGGGAATATGTTACATCTTGCTAGAGAAACAGATGTTTTACAGAATAAACCATGGATGTGGGTTCCACCTGCTATTTTAATCACATTAACCATTTTGTCGATTAACTTTGTAGGTGAAGGTTTAAAAGATGCATTCAATCCAAAAACAACGAAATAAACTGTTTTAACGAAGGATTTCATCTCCGGATGCTTTCCCCTCGTTAAAACAGTTTTTTATTTGCTGTACGACTAAGGAAGTCATATTGCACTTGTTCCTTCTGTCTCAGAAACTATCCTTCTTTCGTTCCTCGTTACAATAAATATACTCGCCTCATATAAACCAATCATAGGGATCAAAATAATCAATTGACTAAAGAAATCAGGTGGTGTAATCAATCCCGATAAAACGGCTAAAACGATATATGACCACTTTCTAAATTTTTTCATGGAAACAGAAGTTATAAGACCAATGTTTGAAAGAAATAATGCAGCAACTGGCAGCTCAAATAACAAACCAATCGGCATGGTTGTTAATAGTAAAAATCGCGCATATTCTTGCGCTGAAATCATTACTTCAAAATGAATAGAGCCAAGACCAACTAAGAACTGATAACTCAATGGGTTAACAATATAATATCCAAAAGCAATCCCACTTAAAAACAACAATAAAATAACCGGTGAATATAAACTGAAAAAGCGATTTTCATTTTCATTTAAGCCTGGTTTCACAAATTGCCATAAAAAATGACAAAGCAACGGTACGGTTAATCCAAATGCTAACATGGCAGATATCGAAGTATAAAAAGAAATTACTTCCATAGGGCTTAAAACAATTAATTTATTCCCTTTAGTAATATAAGGAAACCATATATTAATCGTACTAAAAACGGCCACAAATACGAGTAAGAAAACAATAATACTTTTGATTAGTTGTTTTCTTAATTCAGTTAAATGGTCAAGGATACTGGGATTATCTTCTCCAGCACCCTTTTTTGTTTCTTCCGTTGATTTATTTGTTTCCTCTTCACCAGAGTCAGATTCAATTGTGGATGAAACCACTTTTTCTTCGATAGGATTTTTATCTAATGGGCTTAAGATTTTTTTATTCTTGTAATGATAGGGATCCATTGTAGCACCTACTTTTTACTGTCGACTTGATTTTTTTCGTTATCTTGTTCATCCGGCTCATTCATCACTTCTTTTGCAGATTTTTTAAATTCTGAAAGCGTTTGGCCGACTGCTGAACCAATTTCGGGTAACTTTCTGGGACCAAATAAAACTAGTACAATCACCAAAATGATAATGAGCCCTGGTACACCTATTGCTCCTAAATTCATATATATTCATCCCTCTCTTTTTAAGCGAGTGACCCACTGTTTTGATTATATTTTTGAATACCTTCAGCGGCACGATAGGCTAGCGCCCCAACCGTAAATGTTGGGTTATATCCGCTATTATGATTAAAATTCCCTGCACCTACAACGAATAAATTGTCCATGTCCCAATGCTGTAAATAATTATTCACAACACTTTTATTTGGATCATCTCCCATGATCGTTCCACCTGTATTGTGCGTTGATTGATAAGGAACGATATCATAATCCTCTAATTCTCCACTACCGTCTACCGTTTTCGCGCCCATTTCCTTCATAATATCTTCAATTTTCCCTGTAATATACTTATGCAAATTTCGATCTTGATCCGTAAAATTATAAGTCATTTTCAACAAAGGAAGACCATATTTATCTTTGTATGTGGAATCTAAAGACAAATAATTATGCTTATGCGGTAATGATGCCCCTTGCCCAAAAACAGAGAGTGATTTGGTGAAGTTTTCGATGGATGCTTTTTTAAACTCAGGTCCCCAGAGTGGCACATCTGAAGGAATCGGATTTGTACCTATAGGTCTACTTCCTGATTGAAGGAATGTAATACTTGATCCATGGATAAAATCTAAATCACTATGGTCAAAGCTATCACCGTTAAAATCATCAATCGTCATACCCAGCGCTCCTGCCCCCATAAAAGTATTCATCTGTTCATCAAAAAATCCACTTGCTTCCGGTTCAATTTGATAACAATAGTTTTTCCCCAACGTTCCTTTCCCTGTTTCAGGATCGTATTGTTCTCCAATATCGGACGTCATCAATAACTTTGCATTATTTAAAACAAAACTAGTTAATACAACGACTTCTGCAGGTTGAATAAATTCTTCTCCCGTCTGTGTGTCAACATACTTCACTCCTGTAGTCTTATTGCCCTCTTTTAATATTTCTACTACATTCGCATTAAATGTAACATCAAAATTCCCTGTCTTTTCCGCTGCTGGAATAACAGTAATCTCTGGTGATGATTTTGCACCATATTCACAACCAAAACGTTCACAAAAACCGCAATACTGACAAGCATTTATTTTCGAGCCATCTGGATTTTCGTAAGCTTCTGATAAATTTGCTGAAGGTATCATATACGGATGATACCCCAAATCGCTTGTCGCTTTTTCAAACTTTTTTAATAAGGGAGTCTTTTTCATCGGAGGTGTTGGAAAATCTGATGACCTTTTTCCCCAAAATGGATTTGTATCCTCACCGGAAATACCGGCCATTTTTTCAAACTTATCATAATAGGGTTCTAGTTCGTCATATGTAATCCCCCAGTCTTGAAGTAAATAGTCAGAGGATAATTTATCTTTTCCATATTTCTTATCTGTTTCGGTCTTAATTTTAAAATCATATGGGAAAAATCGATATACCATGCCATTCCAATGTGTACCTGCTCCACCTAGTCCACTTCCAGGTAAAAAGGATCCTAACTGACGCATCGGTAATGCGCGTTGCTTAGGGTTGTTTCTGAATGTTACTGTTTCTTTAGATAAATCTTGCATGAGACCATAGCGAATGGCATAACGATACTCATCATGAATCATTTGATAATCTTTTGTTCCTCGTTCTTCCCCCCGTTCAAGTCCACGTACTTTCATACCTGCTTTAGCACACTCAGCAGCAATGATACCTCCAGTCCATCCAACCCCTACTGTTACAACGTCAACTTTGTCCATTGTTTTAGCCATTGTTTAACCTCCTCATTTATTTTTGCATACTGCTAAGAGATTTTGGTTCCATTTTTGTAAATTCTTCTTCAATTTCTTTAATATAAGACATTTGATTACCAGGAAAGTTCTTCATTTTCCACCCTTCCATATCGATATTGCCATTATATATAGGATCCGAATACGCACCTGAAAGCGTTGAATCTAGAAGCATTTCAAAGAAAGTTCCTGATTTTACACCTTTCATATCGATATTATCTTTTTGTAAGTCCGTTAATATTTCATCCATTTGTTCCCCGTCAAGTTCATCAAAGTTTTGATCATGTCGTTCATTCGCTTCTTTATCCATCACTTTAATACCATTCCTAAAAATATCAACCCTATTAAGTTTGCCTTGATAACCTTGTGTTGGCTCCCCCTTATAGAATGGCCCTTGCATATACTCATGCGTATTGTATCCGTAACTTCCAGCCAATTGATTATCTATAAAATAAGGAACACCGAGTCCAATCGCCCCTGGTCCAAGATCATCTTCTGGAAAAAGTCGTTCTACTGCCTGTGACAACACATCGAATTCGTGACTATTTTGGAAAAACATCCAGCCTCGTGAAGGACTTTCCCCTTTTGTTTCCTTACTTGATTTGGTTTGTTTTGTTCCATCTTTATTGTAATTCCGTCCTACTAATCCACCTATTAATCCACCACCAACAAGGGTTCCTGCCGCGATACCACCAGTTTTTAAAAAGTCACGTCTTGATACTCCCTTTTTAGATTCACTCAAATATACTCCTCCTCGCTCACTTTATATCTAGTCAATTTGAATAAATGATTGTATTAACTCCATGAAAGTCGCATATATTTTTTACCTTCATATCGTTATTCTGTTATAAAAAACGTAATCTATGCATAGTTAGGAATAAAATCTAGAATTGTATGTGTTACTTGAAGTTTTCATGTTAATATTGTGAGGTTTTTGAAATTCATTATGATTGAATTGTAATGGTTTTATAAAATAATTAAAAAATGGATGCTGAATGAAACTTCATCCAGCATCCATTTATATTTATTTTTTAAAAGTCTCTCGTTAAACTATTAGACAATGCTTTTACTTTATTTTTCAACTTGGTTGTTGAACTTGTTGCGACTCACTCTTTCCTTTGAAATACTGATACAATAACATACTAGCAAAAATAACAAAACCGATTAAGTCCGAATATAGACCTGGATACATCATCATTCCACCACCAGCGAGGGAAATGATCCTTCCAAACCAATTCAGCCTGTAATACCAGTATCCAATTAATCCTGCTCCAATAGCAATCATTCCCGCAATGGCAGTTACGAGGATGAGGATTATTTCAAAGAAGTTCGTGTCAATCATCAATAATTCTGGCTGTAATACGAACATATATGGAATAATAAACGCCGCAATTGCCAATTTGGAAGCATTTACCCCGGTTTGAATCGGTTTACCACCAGATATACCTGTTGCTGCAAATGCTGCTAGTGCAACTGGTGGTGTAATATCTGCTACAATACCAAAGTAGAATACAAACATATGTCCAGCCAGTACAGGAATCGCTACAGGCAACGTATCATTTAATGCAATAATTGCCGGTAATGCGATAGTTGACGTGATAACATAGTTTGCAGTTGTT
>DATGUH010000067.1:0-4353 GCA_035301445.1 Pseudogracilibacillus sp.
CAGCTTGCCCTAATGCAGGACCAACAGGTGGAGCCGGGTTCGCTTTCCCAGCAGGGATTTGTAGCTTTACAATGTCTATCACTTTTTTAGCCACGAAACACACCTCCTTATCGTTCGTGATGTGGTAATTGGGTTTACTGATAGCTACTTCAGCTTCCCCTCCCACTCAATCAACAACAAAAGAATTTTAGCATAGATATTTAGGAAAGGCAAATCAAATCACCTTATTTCTCTATGACTCTTTTTCCTAAAAAAGCATTAAATGAGTCAATTTCTTAAGTCAATAACAGGGAGTGAAATCCGCATGTTAATATGTGTTTGAGAATGGCTTTCACTGCAGGCGGTCGCTTTCCGCGGGCACGGCTTGAGCCTCCTCGTTCGCCTAATCCGCTCACTGTGGGGTCTCAAGACTCGTGCTGTTCCCGCAGGAGTCGCCGCCTTACGTTACAGCCATTCGAGTTAGATTCAAAAAAACGAATGTTTATAGAAATTTATTTGTTAAAAATATGGATTTTCATTAAATTTACCCATTTATGAAACTGACTTAAATCTATACTTTTTCTACTTGTGTAAAATCTAGTTCGACTGGTGTTTCTCTACCAAACATATTAACATGTACTTTCAGCTTTTCTTTATCGGCGTCAATGTGCTCGATTGTTCCCATAAAATCGCTGAAAGGTCCATCTGTTACTTTGACATTCTCTTTCATCTCAAAGTTCACAGTAACTTTATTTTCACTCATGCCCATTTGTTTAAGTAATTGATCTACCTCATGTGGAAGTAGTGGGGTTGGCTTTGTTCCTTGTCCACTTGAACCTATGAATCCTGTAACTCCCGGTGTGTTACGTACCACATACCAGGAATCATCTGTCATAATCATCTCCACCAACACATAACCAGGGAAGAACTTTTTCATTGCCGTCTTCTTTTTGCCGTCTTTATATTCTGTTTCCTCTTCTTCTGGAATAATAACGCGAAAGATTTTATCGTCCATCCCCATAGATTCAAGACGTCTTTCTAAGTTAAGTTTTACTTTATTCTCGTAACCAGAGTAAGTATGAACAACATACCATGCCGTTTCCATTTCTTCACCGTCCTTTTAAAAGTTATATTTTTCATTTTTATCTCAAGTTGAGTCAATTTCTACACTTGCAATGAAATGCTTATGTTTTTAGCACAAAGCTACAGAGTCTATGAAATTCACCCAAATTAAAAAACCCGTTGAATCGGGTTTTTTTAATTGAACATGACTCATTCTTCATTATTATAACATACCATAGCATCAATTATTCAAAAATGGCAAATTATTCAGTAACTGTGTAATACCGATATCCACGACAGCAAAAAACGCAGCAACAAATGCTACAGTGACTACTACAGTAACTGTATAAGTATATAATTCTCGACCTTTTGGCCATGTAACTTTACGCATTTCTCTTGCAACATCTTTAAAAAAATCAAAAATTTTCACTGTATCCTCCAACTGAAACTATTTTGTCTCTCTGTGTTCTGTATGTTTTTTGCAATATTTGCAGTATTTCTTTACTATTAATCGTTCAGCACTTGTCGACTGATTCTTGTTCGTCGAATAATTTCGACTCGAGCACTCTTTACAGGCGAGTGTAATTTTCTTATTCATCGTTTTCACCGTGATTCCTTTTATACTACTGATAAATGTAGCATGCATTAGTGTGCCATGTCAATGATTACATATTTTTTATAAGCAATTCAAAACGGCTTGATATGTTCCGATTTAACATCCATTGCTTTATGATAATATTTTGCTACGTTTTGTATCTATTATGCTAGGGTTTGTATAGATTCAGGCACTTCAAAAATCTCCGTTACTTTCTTCTTTATGCGCTGTAAAGCGTTATCTATCGACTTTTCATGCCTTCCTATTTGTAGTGATATTTCCGCATAAGACCATCCTTGGACATAAAAACAAAAGACACTCCACTCCAATTTTGTCAACGCTTTCATTAATTCGTTTTGTATATAGTCAAGATATTCTCTTTGCTCTACCCATTCTGATGGGTCAACAGTGGCTTGATTAACAATGGTATCAATAATGGTTCTTTCGGAATCTTCAGTGTTCGCTGGTTTGTATATAGACACATATGAATTTAAAGGCGTATGCTTCAATCTTGTAGCTGACTTAATAGAGGAAATAATTTGTCTGGTTACACACAATTCTGCAAACGAACGAAAAGAAGCTCGTTTATTTTCGTCATAATCGCAAATTGCTTTATAAAGTCCTATGAATCCTTCCTGCACGACATCATCATTATCACTTCCGACTAGAAAGTATGTATTGGCCTTTTTATGGACAATATACTCATGTTTCGTAATCATTAATTCCCCAGCTTCTTTGTCACCATGATGAAAATCTGACAATAATCTGTTATCCATAATAGAACCTTTTGAAACCACTTTCTCAGCTTGTCCAATACCGCTCATGTAAATATCTCCCCCTGCTTGAATTTTTTTCCTGCTTCTCGTATTAAAAAAAATTATACAATGGAGTTCTTCAAGAGTCAACAGTCTTTTAGCATTAGACAAAAGGTTTGTCATTACGTCATTTTTTGCACATCAATTATTTCCTCTACGCCATTTTTCAAATTGTATTCGTATATGATCATGAAATTCTATCTTTTGTTTGGGACGTTTTTTCCTGTTTATTTCTAGTTGTTCATCAATATCTTTATCCATATTCTTAATCTCAACAAGCAGTTCTCTTGCTGAAATCCGTAATGCACCACGGCTAAAAATAGTGCGTTGTTCCATATAATCAGAAGTGGCAACGTACACTTGATTTTTTACATTTTTTAATGATTGAACGAGTTTTTCAATACATTCATCTGCAGTCTCATCTTCTTTTGTATAAATAATTTCGACATTATTTTCGGTTTCTCGTGTTTCACTTCCTTTTACATATAAAGCATCAAACACGACAATCACCCTATTTTTGGTGAATCCTTGATATTCAGATAAAATATCAAGCAATCGAACTCGTGCTAATCCAATATCCTTTTGTTTTAATTTATTTAACTCTTCCCAGTCGCCGATGACATTATATCCGTCTACAACAAGTACATCCATCAATTTTCACCGAGTGGATTTCTTTTCCGAAATATTTCATACATGAGTAAACTCGCAGCAACAGATGCATTTAAAGAAGGGATATTTCCTTGCATTGGCAATTGAATGAGCCAGTCACACTTTTCCTTAACTAATCTGGTCATCCCGTTTCCTTCATTACCAATCACTAACGCGATCGCCGTTTGTCCATCCAATGTGCGATAATCCTTTTCACCAGTTTCATCTGTACCGACAACCCATATATGTTTTTCTTTTAAATAATCTATCGCGCGACCGATATTGGTAACTCTTGCTACTGGAATATGTTCAATAGCGCCTGCAGAAGCCTTTGCTACAGTTTGTGTTAAAAGTGCTGAACGCCGCTTCGGAATAATAATACCGTGTGCTCCGGCAGCATCAGCCGTTCGTAAAATAGCACCTAGATTATGCGGATCTTCCAATTCATCTAAAATCATTATAAAAGGAATTTCCTGTCGATTTGCTGCATTTTGTAAAATATCATCAATCGTAAAATAGCTATAATTAGAAACGTAAGCCAGCACGCCTTGATGACTTCCATCTGTTAGCTGGTCTAACCTTTTTCGTGGTACTTTTTGTACAATTACCTTGTTTTTCTTTGCTTGTTTCATCATATCTTGTTCGACTCGTTTATTGATTGCATCAGATAATAAAATTTTATGAATTGTTCGTCCGCTTCTTATGGCTTCAAGAACTGGATTTTTTCCAATGATCATTTCTTCTCTCATGATTTATCCCTTCTGTCACGGTTGTTTTCTTGTTCGATAATATGTACAGCGCTAGACATTAACTGATCTAGTCGCTGCTGATTTTCCATTAAATAATGAAAGCCGAGCAATGTTTCAAAGGCCGTTGCATGTCGGTAATCTACAATCGACATATTTTTTGGTGTTGATTGTGATTTAGCATTACGGCCTCGTTTCACAACACTTATTTCTTCATCTGTCAGAAACGCTTCCTCAAGCCACTTAAAAAGCACAGCCGCTTGTTTGTTTGCTGCCACATAACGGATAGCTAAATGATGTAATTTATCCGGCTTAATATAGCCTTTTAGAATCAAGTGTTCACGAATATGAAGTTCATAAACGGCATCACCAATATAAGCAAGTGTTAAACTGCTCAATTGCCTGGCATCTATAGTTTTCATACTTTTCTTCTCCAACGAACACCTTGTACAGTATCTTCTAAAATGATATCTTTACTTTTCAGTAAGTCTCGAATTTCATCTGCTTT
>DATGUH010000068.1:0-5266 GCA_035301445.1 Pseudogracilibacillus sp.
TTTCCAACTGTAGAGTTTCCTAACCCTGAAGAAGCATCTGCTTTTTCGTTAGCTATTGAATATGGGAAAAACAACAATGCAGATATACTAATGGCAACAGATCCAGATGCAGATCGAGTAGGCATAGCAATAAGGAAAGATGATACCTTTCAATTATTAACTGGAAATCAAATCGGAGCTATTTTACTAGATTATATGATGAAAACTAAATATAAAAATCATACCCTTCCCAAAAACGGGGTTATTTTAAAAACAATTGTCACCTCTGAGTTAGGTAAACAAATTGCGAAAGAATATGGTGTAGAAACAATAGACGTACTCACCGGCTTTAAGTACATCAGCGCAAATATAAAAGCGTTTGAACAAAATAAAAATCATAGCTTTTTATTCGGTTATGAAGAAAGTCACGGCTATTTAATCAGTGATTTTGTACGAGACAAAGATGCTGTGCAAACATGTCTACTTTTATCAGAAGCTGCAGCATATTATCAATCCATTAATAAAAGTATCCTTGATATATTAGAAGAAATTTATGAGCAATACGGATATTATCAAGAGGATCTCGTATCCCTCACCTTGGAAGGGAAGCAAGGAACAGAGCAAATCAATCAAATTTTAACAGGTTTTAGAGAAAACCCACCACAAGCAATAGCTACTAAGGAAGTCTTAATTATAGAAGATTACTTAGTTGGAGAAAGTGTTCACCATCAAACAAATCAAACAGAGAAAATATACTTACCAAAATCAAATGTTTTAAAGTTTAAATTGCAAGGTGGTGCATGGATTTGTCTAAGACCATCCGGTACGGAACCCAAAATTAAAATCTATTTCGGTGTCAAAGAGGATACTTTCGCCGAGAGTCGTGACACTTTAGAGTCATTGAAAGATGCAATAATGGAAAAAGTGAACAACTTCATTTAATAATGAAGGCTATACTTATACAAATGATAAGAAGGTAAAACACCCGCCACATATATAAACGCTAATGGCGGGTGCTTTTTCTTTGGAACCTAAGTAACTATATTATTTAAGGAAATCTTTTAAAATGGCATTTGATTCAACCACTGTCCGCCATCCATTGTAACGACTTCTCCATTAATATAACTTGCTTCATCGGAAAACAAGAAATTAGCAAGCCCAGCAATTTCTTCTGGTTTACCAAAGCGTTGTAACGGAACAGACTGCTTTGCTTTCTCTGCCATTTCAGGTGAGAGCATTAGTTTTTCTGCTCCGCCAGTTCTTTCAATCGGACCTGGAGCAATTGCATTAACACGAATACCATACTTTGTACCCCATTCTACAGCAAGTGTCCTTGTCAAACTGAGCACACCAGCTTTTGCCGCTGCACTATGTACAACTCCAGCCCCAGCATCCCATGCATATGTAGCTACCATATTTAAAATTTTCCCTTTAATACCTTCTTTCATCCAATACTTACCTACTGCTTGACTACAATAAAACGTTCCATTTAGAACGATATCAATGACTGAATTCCACCCATTATACGATAAATCTTCTGCCGCTACGACAAAGTTACCTGCAGCGTTGTTTACTAAACCATCAATTGTTCCGAACGTTTCAACTGTTTCTTCCACCATTCTATCAATATCTTCTGTGTTACGAACATCCATGGAAACGGTGTGAACTGTTCCTTTATTTAACTCCATCAATTCATCTTTTACCGTTGCAAGTTTCTCTTCATTTCTTCCAGTGATGACAACTTGATGCCCTTCTTCAACAAAACGTGTCGCCATCCCTTTTCCCATACCACTTGATCCACCTGTTACAATTATGGTCTGTTTCGTCATTATACTAACCTCCAATTAATTTGTAATCGCTTTCGAATATTAATGAATGAGTATTCATTTATTACTAGTTACTACTATAGCAAATATTTCATACAATGAAAAGCGGAGATTCCATACGATTTATGAATCATAAGGGAATTAGTTTATAATGATTCGTGCATTCATATACATAAATCCGCTTCGCATATGGGGTTAACATCCTTTAAAAAACTTTAAATAAATGCTTTTTAAAAGACTATTTATCTTCCTAGCGTCAAAACGAGCATATATAAGAGCGATTAATAGAGAACCGGTAGTTAAATAACATTCATCTAATCTTATTGTGCTTAATCAAGACATATGCTATTTTTAAGAGGTTGCGCTCGTTACTCACAATGTTATCATGTAAAACAGATGATTTTTTTCAGGAGGTGCATTGCCGTTAATACAATTACAAAAGAGGAAACGGCTATTCAATTAAGAGATGAACGAGTTGTACAGTTTCGGGAACCGACTGCAGATGATGGGAAAGAAATGTTTAGGATCGTTAAGGAATCCGAAGTTCTCGATGTCAATTCGTCGTACAGTTATTTAATGTGGAGTAAATATTTCAATAAAACATCCATTGTTGCTTCTTGTGAAGATGAAGTCATTGGGTTTGTATCAGGTTTCTTATTTCCTGATTCCCCTGACACACTATTTGTCTGGCAAGTAGCAGTAGACCCAAAGTTCCGTGGTCATGGACTGGCTACCAAGTTAATCGATCAGTTAATTCAACAGTTGGATAAGATTGATGAAGTGAATTATTTGGAGGCTACAGTCACCCCTTCTAATATTCCATCAAGTAAATTATTCCAAGGATTAGCGAAGAAGAATAACACTGAGTGTACAGTTTTCGAATGTTTCAGCGAAGACCAATTCCCTGATCCAGACCATGAAGCTGAACTCACCTACCGTGTCGGTCCTTTCAAATAAAAGAATAATGATTAGTAAATATATTTTATGGAGGTTCTATTGACCAATGACTGCAACAACGCAGAACGCTAAAATAGATATGAACATTTTTGAAGAACACGAGTCAGAAGTAAGGAGTTATAGCCGTAGTTGGCCGACTGTTTTCAACCAAGCAAAAGGATATAAGCTCTGGGATACAGACGGAAACGAATATATTGATTTTTTCGGCGGTGCAGGTACTCTAAACTATGGCCATAACAATGACAAAATGAAACAATTGCTAATTGAGTATATAGAAAATGACTCCATCACTCATAGCCTGGATATGGCATCTGTGGCTAGAGGTGAATTCCTAAAAAGGTTTAATGAAGTTATTTTAAAGCCAAGAAAACTTGATTATAAAGTAATGTTTCCTGGCCCGACAGGTACGAATGCGGTAGAAAGTGCATTGAAACTTGCACGTAAAGTTACAGGACGTAAAAGAATTATGAGTTTCACAAACGGATTTCATGGTATGACACTTGGTTCCTTAGCAATAACAGGAAACTTGTCAAAACGAGCTGGTGGCCAGGTAGAACTAGACAACGCGGTAACTATGCCATTTGATCAATTTATTTCAACTAAAGAATCTCTTAATTTAGTTGAACAGTATGTGAGTAGTGGCGGTAGTGGTGTTGAATTACCTGCTGCTATCATCTTGGAAACAGTTCAAGGTGAGGGTGGTATTAACGCAGCAAGTACTGAATGGCTACAAGGAATTGAAAAAATTGCGAAAAAGCATGACATTCTGTTAATTGTAGATGACATTCAAGCTGGCTGTGGCAGAACAGGCACATTCTTCAGCTTTGAACCAGCAGGATTAGAGCCAGATATCGTGTGCTTATCCAAATCAATCGGTGGCTACGGCTTACCAATGGCTATTACACTGATGAAAAGAGAGCTTGATATTTTTACACCGGCTGAGCATAATGGAACTTTCCGTGGAAATAACTTAGCTTTCATAGCTGCTACTGAAGCAATGTCCTTTTGGGAAAATGATGATTTCGGTAACGATGTAAAAGCAAAAGGCGATTTCTTAAACGAGTTCACAAAAGTTGTTGTTGATAAATATCCTGCGATTAAGGCAGAACAACGTGGTCGTGGACTCATGCAAGGTGTAGCTTGTGGCGTAGACGGTGTCGCGGAAGAAATTTGTGAAGAATCATTTAAACGTGGACTGTTAATGGAAACGTCAGGTCCAAACGATGAAGTCTTTAAGTTTTTACCACCATTAATTATTGATAAAGATGGGCTTCAAAAAGGATTTGACATTATAGAAGAAAGTATCAAAACAGTCGTTGCTAATCGAAACTTAGCATAAATAACATTTGATCAGTGAAGTTAAGTGGACGTGAATGTATCAGCGCAGTACAATCTGCACCACTTAGGACGTCCTTTAACTTTCACTGATTGTTTTATTGAGCAAGATTTTAACCTATACAGCAATTCATTTCGGACTCTATTGAATGCTATTCATTTCATAGCCGACTCTTATGCATATTGCGTAAAGGTAAAATAAAAACTATAGTTATAAAAGGAGATATGAAAACATGATTGTAAGAAATATTGAAGACATCATCGGAACAGAAAATGAAACAAAAGCTGAAACATGGTCAAGCCGTAGAATGCTTTTAAGAAAAGATGGTATGGGATTCTCTTTCCACGAAACAATTATTTATGCTGGAACAGAAACTCATATTCATTATCAAAACCACTTAGAAGCTGTATATTGTGTTGCAGGTGACGGTGAAATTGAAACAATTAAAGATGGTAAAGTTTATCCAATTAAAGATGGTACATTATATGCATTAGACAAAAATGATGAGCATTATCTACGCGGTGGAAAAGAAGATATGCGTTTAATTTGTACGTTTAATCCAGCTGTTGTAGGACCGGAAACACATGATGAAGATGGTGTGTATCCTCTACTAGATGATGACGGTAACCGCATCAAATAATAATATAATTAAAAACCTTCAGTTCACGATGGATTGAAGGTTTTTTTGATACTTACTTTTTTGCCAATTCATCCCACGCAAGCATGCCTCCTGTCAAATTAACAGTTGAGATACCTTTATTAGATAGAAAACCTTGTGCCATCCCACTTCTATTTCCAGATCGACATACCATTATATATTCTTTCGATTGGTCAAATTTATCTAAGTTATGCGGAATTTCTCCCAAAGAAATATGTTTAGCTCCAGGAATCATTCCCTCGGCTACTTCTTCATCTTCACGCACATCGATTATGTGGAGGTTTTCTTGATTGTCTATTTTTTTAGCTAGTTCTTCTGCGCTTATTTCCTTCACAAATAATCTTCCTCTCTATAAAAATTTACGCTTATACTTGTTTTTGCAACTACTACGAGTTTACAATAAACGCTTCATAGCAAAGCGTCAACTGTTACGCATAAGAATGAAAAATAATTTGTTCCTATCCATTGGGAGAGTGAAGGTTTAAAATATATTCAACTGATAAGCATCAA
>DATGUH010000069.1:0-5334 GCA_035301445.1 Pseudogracilibacillus sp.
GCCACCTGATAAAGGCAGATCTTTCGTTGTTGATCTATCAAATTTTAATTTTTCCTCTTTTTTAAACGCTTCTACTAGTTTATCAACTACTTGTTCTGCCATTTTTCTGTAGCCAGTTAATTTTCCTCCAGCCATTGAATACAAGCCGGATTCAGAAATAAATATTTCATCTTTACGGGAAATTTCACTTGGATCCTTTCCTTCCTCACCAATCAGTGGTCGAACCCCTGCCCAGCTGGATTCTATACTCCCTGCTGTAATGTTCAAAGAAGGGAACATCTCATGAATCGCCTTAAGCAAGTAATCTCTATCTTCTTTCGTCACTTCAGGATGAGCAATTTCTGCATCATACATTGTATCTGTTGTACCGACATATGTTTTTCCTTCTCTCGGAATCGCAAAAATCATTCGTTTATCATGCGTATCAAAATAAATGGCTTGTTGAAGTGGGAACACTTCTTGAGAAAATACTAGATGCGTTCCTTTTGTTAGCTGCAATGTCTTCCCTTTCTTAGAATGATTCAATTCTCTTAATTCATCTACCCATGGGCCAGCTGCATTAATTACTTTTTTAGCTTGGATATCAAAGGTCTCTCCATTTAATTCATCTTTTGCTGTAATACCGCAAACTTTTCCCTGTTCATTATATAAAAAGTCAATGGCTTTCACATAATTTGTAACATGTGCTCCAAGTTCTACGGCTTTCTTAATGACTTCAATAGTTAATCTAGCATCATCCGTTTTATATTCAACATAATAACCGGCACCTTTTAATCTTTTAGGTTGTAGCAGTGGCTCTTTATTTAAGGCCTCTTTCGGTTTTAACATTTCTCTACGTTCAGATTTTTTCACACCAGCTAAAAAGTCATATACCCTTAAACCAATATTTGTAGAAAAAGGACCAAAAGTGCCTCCTTTATAAAATGGAAGCATCATCCATTCTGGAGTTGTGATATGTGGGCCATTTTCATAAACAATGGCGCGTTCTTTTCCGACTTCGGCGACTAAACCGACTTCTAGTTGTTTTAAATAACGTAATCCACCATGTACTAATTTAGTAGAACGACTGGAAGTACCTGCCGCAAAATCTTGCATTTCAACAAGGCCAACGTTCATTCCCCGTTGTTTGGCGTCCAGCGCAATTCCTGCCCCGGTAATTCCTCCTCCAATAACTAGTACATCCAGCTCATTCTGCTGTAATTCACTTTTAATATGATTACGATTGTGACTTGATAAATGATTCATCATAAATAATTCCTCCTATTATTATGATTGCCCGAATCCGAAAATAAAAAACCACAAACTGCCGACGCCTATAAAAGACATCAGTGTTTGTGGTTCTCCATATCTCGACCAATCCGCTATGAACTTAACTCTAGTATAACATGTTTCTTAAACAATTGGGATGAATATACTCATACTTGTTATTTTTCCTCTTACATGCTTAAAAACACATTTAATCTTACCATAAATCTTTCGTGGAAGTAGACACTCCAATTGCTCCTGCTTCAAACACAGCATCAATATCTTCTTGCTTTGTAATTAAACCACCAGCAATGATTGGAATATTCGTTTGTCTTTTCATTTCTTCCATTACTTCTGGTAATTTGCCAGGAAGCACTTCAATAAAATCTGGTTGAAACTTACTTCCTAAACGGACATTATGTTCTAGTGATAAACTATCTAATAAAAACACACGCTGAACAGCTAACATATGTCTTTTTTTCACTAACTCCACCACACTGCTTCTTGTTGAAACAATTCCATGTGGCTTGATTTCATTAACGATAAACTCCACACCGTATTCATCAGACTTTAAACCTTGAATTAAATCAATATGGAGGAGTACTTTTTTGTTAGCTCTTTTTGCATACTCGACCATACCTTTCAGTTGTCCAAGTCTGATTTCCAATATGATTATCCATTCACGTTTCGATTGTAGTGCTTTTTCAAAATCCTTATTTTTCCGTACCGCAGGAATAACTCCTTTTGGTGTATCCATTTTTGCCCCTCCTGATCCAACACAGAATTTGGCAACTAAATTTTATTTAAATTCTCTTGTTGCATGCACTGCTTTTTTCCAGCCTTCATAAAGTTCCTTTTGTTTTTCCGCTTCCATCTTTTGAGTGAAAGTCATATCATGTTCCCAATATTGTCTAATATCTTCTTTACTTTCCCAAAAACCAACCGCAAGACCAGCAAGATAAGCAGCCCCTAATGCGGTTGTTTCTTGTATAACTGGACGCTCTACTGGTACACCTAGAATATCACTTTGAAACTGCATGAGAAAATCATTCGTTACTGCACCACCGTCGACGCGCAATGATTTTAACTCTAATCCGGCCTCATTTATCATTACATCGAGCACATCTTTTGTCTGATAAGCCAAAGATTCCAAAGTTGCTCTAACAAAGTGTTCCTTCGTCGTTCCACGTGTTAAACCGAAAACAGCTCCTCTGGCATCTGTATCCCAATAAGGAGTTCCCAATCCAACAAAAGCAGGAACCATATAAACGCCGTCTGTAGAATCTACTTTCTGAGCTAATGCTTCGCTTTTTGGTGCTGTTTCAATTAATTGTAAACCATCTCTTAACCATTGAACAGCTGAACCAGCAACAAAAATACTTCCTTCAAGGGCGTACTCTACTTTTCCATCAACACCCCATGCTAATGTTGTGAGCAATCCTTGTTTAGACGGAATACCTTTTTCTCCTGTGTTCATCAACATAAAGCAACCTGTTCCGTACGTATTTTTTGCCATTCCTTCTTCAAAACAAGCTTGACCAAACAATGCTGCTTGCTGATCACCAGCAATTCCGGCAATCGGTACTTCCCGTCCAAAAAAGTGATAATCAACCGTATTAGCATACACTTCAGAAGACTGACGAACTTCTGGGAGCATACTTTTTGGTACAGATAAAATATCTAATAATTCTTCATCCCATTTCAAATCATAAATATTATACATCAAAGTTCTAGATGCATTGGAGTAATCCGTAATATGTGCTTTTTTCCCTGATAACTTATAAACAAGCCACGTATCAATCGTTCCAAACATTAAATCTCCTTGTTCGGCCTTTTCTCTAGCTCCTTCTACATTATCCAGAATCCACTTTACCTTAGTTCCTGAAAAATACGGATCCAACAAAAGTCCAGTTTTTTCATTAAAAAGCTGCTCATATCCTTGTTCTTTTAAATCTTTGCAAATTGCATCCGTTTGACGAGATTGCCATACAATCGCTCGATAAATTGGTTTTCCAGTATGTCTATCCCAAACGACAGCTGTTTCTCTTTGGTTTGTAATCCCTATACCAGCAATTTCCTCAGGACCAATATCCGCTTTTCTAAACACACCAGCAATACATGCTAACACAGAAGTCCAAATCTCATTTGCATCATGCTCCACCCAGCCTGGATGCGGGAAAAACTGTTCAAATTCCTGTTGTGCTGTTTCCACAATATTTCCAGCTTGATTAAATAATATTGCTCTTGAACTTGTTGTTCCTTGGTCTAATGATAAAATATACTTTTCTGTACTCATACTTGTCACTACTCCTCTTAATTTATATTTTAAACATTAATTCTATATTTGTAAATATTTGTTAAAGTATATTAAGATACATCGTCTGCTTCAACTGGCTCCTTAAAATTCTTTTCATCCGATACTGCACCAAAGATGATAGCAATTACTATTATTGTAACAATCCAAAAGGCAGATGAATAGACCCCATCAAAGAACGCTTGATAAAGTAAGGCACCATATACACCACCGATAATTGGGCCTACGACCGGAATCCAAGCATATCCCCAATCAGATGTACCTTTTCCCGGTATTGGCAATAAAGCATGTATGATACGAGGGCCTAAATCACGTGCCGGATTAATCGCATACCCTGTCGCACCACCTAAAGATACCCCTATTGCAACAATTAACAAACCGACAATTAATGGTGAAAGACCATCTGCTAAATCATTTGGTCCAACAATAAATAGTAAAGCAAATAATAAAGCAAATGTACCAATCACTTCACTCAATAAGTTTTGAAATGGCTTACGGACCTTATCAGAGGAACCAGGCGCAGTCGCAAACACCCCTAGCTTTGCCGCCTTATCTTTCGTCTCTCTCCAATGTGGTAAATAATTTAAAACTACAATTGTTGCTCCAATGAGGGCACCTATCATCTGTCCGCTAATGTACGCTGGCACTTTTGACCAAGGAAAATCACCAATTGAAGCAAACCCTAAGGTGACAGCAGGATTTAAATGCGCATCAGATACTGTCCCCGAGACAAATATTCCCATTGTCACCGCGAGTCCCCATCCGACTGTAATAACAATCCAACCTGCTTCTTCTGCCTTTGACCACTTAAGCAAAACACCCCCGACGACACCGACACCAAATGTAACCAACACCATTGTACCTAAAAGCTCCGCCAAGAACTCACTCATTTGTATCCCTCCATTTAGTTAAAACATCGTCATAACACAAAAAAAGACCCACACGTTAATAGTCATACTTTATGCGAAAAGTACGAATATTATCGTGCAGGTCTCTTTTCTCCAACACAACGATGAATATGAACTTATATTCATCATAAAGAAAACCCTTTCACTTGTCAACAGTTTTTGCTTATTTAAGGTAAATAATGTTCTCTCATTGATTGTATAAAAGGAATTTGGCGTGATTAAACTCTAATCGTTACTCCTAACTAGGATGCAGAACAATATAGAGCATGATTAAACTCTAATTGTTACTCCTAACTGGGATGCAGAACAATATAGAGCATGATTAAACTTTAATTGTTACTCCTAACTGGGATGCGAAACAATATAAGGCATAATTAGACCTTAATTGTTACTCCTATCTAGGATGCAGAACAATATAAGGCATAATTAGATCTTAATTGTTACTCCAATCTAGGATGCAGAACAATATAAGGCATAATTAGACCTTAATTGTTACTCTTAACTAGGATGCAACTTCATTTAAAAACCAAAATAAGTCATCACTTCAAAAAGACAACCATCCCTGTTTGTCCAAAACAACCCTTGAGGAGCAAAATCATGATCAACACGCTCATTTTCCCTGTCAAAAGGACTGTTTCCGAATGCAATCTTATTTTCTTTGAGTCGCTTAACAATTTTCTTAAATGTACGTTTATCTACATTAAATGCCATATGTTGTTCTAGATTAATGCTATCTCTATCCATGAAATAGATGGATAGTTCAGCATTAACACGAACAGTTGAGAATTCATAACCCGCACCACTAATTTTCCCACGGGAAAGATCCATTACGTCAGAAAATTCAGATGCTGCTTTTTCATGATCCGT
>DATGUH010000070.1:0-7067 GCA_035301445.1 Pseudogracilibacillus sp.
TGGAAAAATTGTAGACTTCCATTACCCAACCTTGGATGAAATTGAATCCCTTGCTGAAAAAGTGAGCGGTTTTGAAATTAGTTATCATCGCATGGAGTTATATGGTAAGTGTGAAACTTGTTCTGCTAAACAAGCACAAATACAATAGAAAAGTATCTATTCAATAAAGAAGCAAAAAAGCCTGCAGTACATGACCATACTGCAGGTTATTTTTTGTTCATTTAATGACGGCTCTATCATATTGGCTCTTTATTAAATAACTGTTACTTTAACCCATTTGCGAACACTATTGATTAACCATATATTATTCGCTGTAATGATATCTTGTTTAAACAATTCTTTTTCTTGTATAACATTCTCTTCCAAAAGGTGTTTCCGAAAAGTCCCTGGTAGTAACCCGCAAGAGACCGGGGGTGTAAATAATGTACCATCTATTTCTACGACGATATTTCCGATTGTAAATTCGGTTATAGCTCCCTCCTCATTCCAAAGTAATACATCGAAAACATCTTTTTGTTGCAGCTGTTGATACATTGTTCGGTTTGTTGTTTTATGATATAAAAAACGGCTGTTCTTATTAATAGGAGCGTCAGCAAATCGGACAAGTTTATTTTCTGAACTTTTTTGTATAGAAGTTGTTGTGATATCGTTTGAACCATTTTGACTGACTGTTAATCGCACGCGCCAACTACCTGTATCATGAGTGACTTTCAATTGCTGTAATTGTTGCTCGATATTTTTCAAGTCCAATGAAAAATCGAAGTACGCTGCAGATTCTTGTAATCTTTTGATATGATGATCCAATACAGTATAGCTACCTTCATGTAAGCCAATTGTTTCTAAAAGGTCAAAATCAGGTTGCTTCCAAGTGAGCACATCTGCTTTTGTATGTATTTCGCGAAGTTCTTCTTCCATTTCTGAATGGATTGTAATTGCGCCACCAGCCCCGTAATGAGCCGTCTGTTTCTTCCTATCAATCCAAACAGTTCTAATTGGCACATTAAAAACTGCTTTCTTTTTAGGTGTGATGTAACCAATAGTTCCACAATATATTTCACGAGGATGACTTTCTAAGCTTTGGATTAGCTTCAATCCTGCAGCTTTTGGGACACCTGCAATAGAGCCACACGGAAATAAAGTCTCCATAATTTCCATAATAGATGTTTCTGGAGAAATGTCTCCTTTCAATCCTGAGGTCATTTGATAAACAGTTGGGTATTTCTCAACTCGAAATGGATCAATTGTCCGAAGTGTTCCAGGTATTGTTACCTTTTCCAATTCCATTTCCATTAAGTTTTTAATAATTGTATTTTCTAGCTTGTTTTTTTCTGAGGCACTAAGCCATTCTTTATGTTGTAAGTCTGTTTCATAAGTATATCCTCTATGAATAGTTCCTTTCATTGGACGTGCTGTGACGGTATTGTTTTCTACTTTAAAAAACAGTTCTGGTGAAGCAGATAAAATATCGAAACCATCCATTGATAAGTATGCGCAATAATTAGCTTGCTGCGCTTTTTTCAATTGATTATAGTAAGCAAAACTATCACCGATAAAGGTTGCTTTAAAAGGTACAGTATAATTAACTTCTTCTATCAATCCATCTTCAATTGCTTTCATTACTTTATGGAAATTTTCTTTGTATTTATTAGTAGACTCAAGTAACTTCCAAGTACTTATTTGAAAAGTTGATTGTTGGATATTCTTTTTAATTTTTCCAGGTTTATGATAGATGCCAAAAACGAGCAAGGGCATCGTATTGATTTTATCTGTATTATTACAAGCATTAATGGCTTCATAACTCATATACCCAGCAGCGTAGTAACCTTCTTCAACAGCCTTATCAATCTGATTCAAACAATGTTGAATCTCATGTGGATTACTAGTAGAGATGATTTTAATTGGATTGGAAAAAAGAAGCGGTCCCTTATTGGAACCGTCTTTTTTAAAGTCAAACTGTATATTTAACTTTTGATTATTGTTCATCATGTATTTCTTCTTTCTTACGTTCCCGTCTATATTTCCTTTTATTATACTTTTCGTCAAACTCTTTTCCTTCTAAGTTTTTGTCCATGGTGAGAGGTTGTTTACAATGCATGCAAGCATCCACACGGCCTAGCATTTTAGTCGGTTTTTCACAAGATGGACAAACGATGGGGACCGCCTTTGTTGAAAGCATACCAATCCAAAAATAAACGATACAACTGAGAATAATAAACAATACCCCTAGTGTAAAAAATATCCCCATTAGCCATGGAATGTTTTTAGTGAAAATTCCACCATACATGACGATAAAACCTACAAATATTAAACTTAAAGCAAAACTTCTTATTTTATTTATTTTACTGGAATAAACCAACTTAGGTTCAGCCAAAAGAAAGCCTCCTTCAATTTACTTAGTTTCATTATAGCATGGATAATGGCTGGTTTCATTTCAAAACAACTACGTAAAAGAGGACCCGTATAATCAGAGAAAGGAAAATGATAGTATGATCTAAATAATAGGATCTCGGAGAAAATTGGCATGATTTTCAAGAAAGTAGATTAGTAAACGGATGAATTAAAGTTATGATACACTAAAGATTAGGAAAGGAGCAGTGCAGTTGAAACAAATACAACAAAATCCAACTTCACACGATAAGGGGCTTCGTGTTTTATTTGTTATGGGGGTCTTATTTATTGCCTTTAATTTGCGTCCAGCAATTACTTCCGTTGGCCCTTTAATAGGAATGATTCGTGATGATGTTGGCTTTCAAAATTGGAGTGTGGCACTCCTAACAAGCTTACCGCTGATTGCTTTTGCGATTATGTCACCAATGGCACCGAAGCTTGCGAATTATACGACGAACGAATGGGCTTTATTTATTGGTTTATCTCTACTTATAATTGGTATTGGTATCCGATCCATATCGGTTATCTTTTTTCTTTTTACAGGTACTTTATTGATAGGGCTTGGCATTGCGGTATGTAATGTGCTTTTACCAGGAGTTATTAAGGAAAAGTTCCCGCAAAAAGTTGCTATTATGACGAGTTTGTATACAACTGGAATGGCGACATTTGCGACCACGGCATCAGGAGTAAGTATCCCATTCGCCAATGAATTGGGATTAGGATGGCAGTTGTCGTTATTATTTTGGATTTTACCGGCAGTTATTGGTGGATTCATCTGGCTGATAATTGCAATGAAGATAAAAAAGCCGCAAAAAGAAGAAACACATTTTGAAACTAAGGGTTCCTCCAGTATATGGAAGTCTCCGTTAGCATGGCAAGTTGCTTTATTTATGGGATTACAGTCGCTCATTTTCTATGTCACTATTTCCTGGCTTACGGAAATTCTTATTGATTTCGGTGTTTCACAAACGGCAGCAGGCTTTTTCTTATCTTATTTTCAATTATTAGGTATTCCTGTTAGTTTTATGATGCCATTATTTGCAACTCGCTTGAAATCACAAAGTACTTTAGTTATTATCATTAATCTAACCTATATAACTGGGATACTATTGTTATTATGGAATCATTCTATGTTTAATATAATTATTTCCGTTGGTTTAATTGGGATTGCATCCAGTTCTAATTTTGCATTAGCATTAACTTTTTTATCGATAAGAGCAAAAGATGGAAAAGATGCGTCTGCTTTATCAGGGATGGCTCAATCAATGGGTTATATTTTAGCTGCTATTGGTCCAATAATGATTGGTTCTATATTTGATTTAACACATGGATGGACAATTCCACTAGTTTGTCTTATTATCGTTGCTGTAATGATTATGTTTTTTGGTACAAAGGCAGGACGCAATCAATATGTACTGGAGTAAACTAGAAGCAATAGGAATCAGTTTTATATAATATCGGGGACATAAGGAGATAAAAAATGAGTAAAATTAAACTAATCGCGCTTGATATGGATGGAACTTTATTAAATGAATTAGAAGAGATAACAGATTATACAAAAGATATGATTAAACAAGCAGAGCAAGCAGGAATTCATGTCGTTATTAGTACTGGGAGACCTTTAGCTACTTGTATATCATATGTGAGTGATTTAGAGCTGTCTTCTTACGTAATCACATCAAACGGTGCAGAAATATATACGACGGATGAGGAATTAATAGAACAACATATAATGCACCCAGAGAAAATGGAACAATTATGGCATATTGGTAATAATAGAGGATTAACTATGTGGATGCTTGCTTCAGATGCTGTATTTGTACAGGGAAGAAGACCGAGTGATTTCTCAGAACATGATTGGTTGAAAATTGGCTATGATCATCTAGATGAAGAGGATAGGTTGTATGTTAAAGAACAATTACGCCAAGTACAAGACTTAGAAGTGACTAACTCTACTCCTATGAATTTTGAAGTGAACGAAAAAGGTGTAAACAAGGCGGAAGGTTTACGTACCTTATGTAAAAAACTAAATATAACGATGGATGAAGTAATGGCAGTGGGCGATAGCTTAAATGATTTTAAAATGATTAATGAAGTAGGTATTGGTATTGCAATGGGAAATGCACAAGAAGAAATATTAGAGATTGCTGATTATGTGACATTGACGAATCGTGAAGACGGTGTTGCAGAAGCTATAAAAAAATATGCATTAGATAAATAAGTGAGTAAACAGTCTGTTTGTAAAGATACAAATGAGACTGTTTTTTCTTTAAAAAGGTGTGAATGTAAGAGGTAGTATGATTCGAATCAAGTTAGGGAAGACTAGAGGCATAAGACTATAATTCACTTAATGATAAAAAAGTGTACTCAATGTTATGCTATTTTTGTGTTGTTTAAATGGATGATTAGGATGTATTTCTTTCATATACCCACTAAAAGGAGTATACTGAAGGAGAGAGGAGATGGTTTCATGGCTTTTCAGCGTGGGCCTAAGGAGCCTGTACAGGAAGTAGAGACGAATATCTGGTCGTGCACAAATGAATCTTGTCAGGGCTGGATGAGGGAATCCTTTACTTTTGAAAAAGAACCAGCTTGTCCATTATGTGAATCTGAAATGGCACTCGAAGTAAAAGTATTACCTGAGTTAAAATAGCTTTTATGTTGTTATAAGAAAAATATTTAATTTGCAGAGCTTAGTTGATACTAGGCTTTTTTATTTTATAAAAAAACCAAGATTGTTTCAACTTATCCAATCTAGGTCATATAGTAGATATAGAGGAACATAAAAAAAGGGTGGATGGTCATGGTGAAAAGAATACCGTATTATGTTAGCGGGCATACAGCTGAAGGATATGTTAATTATTTATTTGAGAATTTACAAGGAATTCAACATGTGATTGTGTTGCAACATGAGAATGAACCCGCATTAACAGTTGTTTTTCAACATGTAGCGGAGGCATATGAAAAAAAGGGGGAAACAGTGGAGGTAATCAGTGGGCTGGAACATGAAGATACACTTGCCGGTGTAATTTTACGAGGATTGAATACAGCAATCCTAGCATCATCTGTTTTACCAACGTCGATATCGTCTGCAACAGTCATTGATATTGAAAATTATATGATGGAAGCTGAAAAAGCTCATAACCGAGATCAAGAAAAGGAAATCTTAGATACTGTATATGCTTTTTTCAAAAAAGGATTAGAGTATCATGATGAATTGGAACAAATATTTATTCAAGAAATGGATTTTACCAGAGCAGATGAAATTACGAAAGATTTCATCCAAAAACTACTAGATGACGCGGACAAAAAAAATCGACAACCGATTGTTTATGAAAGGTTGTTTGGAACGAATACACCAGATGGTAAAGTAAATCATGTGTCAGCATTGATTGCCCCTTTTCGAAATGTCTATTATGTGAAAGGTCGCGCTGGTACTGGAAAGTCTGTTTTTATGAAAAAGATATTAAATGCTTGTAAAAGTTACGGATATGATATTGAAATGTATCGTTGTAGCTTTGATCCGTCAAGTGTTGATATGATTATAGTAAGGGATTTGGACTTTTGTGTTTTTGATAGTACTCCACCACATGAATTTTTCCCGGATTCGGGCCAAGGGGAAGTTATTGATTTCTATGAATTGACCGTTACACAAGGTACCGATGAAAAGTATCAGAAGGAAATAGCTTATTGGACCGAAAAATATCAATCAGAAATGAAAAAGGGAATGCAGGAATTAAAGGCTTTGAAGCATGTTTACAGGGAGCCTTCTGTGAATTTTCATGTAGAATCAGTCTTAGATACTTTATATGATAAACTAGACAAAACTTAACTGTAAATCTGTTAAAGACATATGATTGTTAGCTATGAAGTCCACGATTCCTAATATGACCGCCATGAAAACGTTTACAATTAATTCGTTTTACTCTTGCAATTTTTCAGAATTCATAGTAAAATAAAACAACTAGGAAGTTTCCTTCCAAGGAGGTGGGAGAAATGGTTACTGTTAAAATGTTAAAGCCTTATTATATTAAAATGAACTCAGAGTATATTCGTGTTATCTTGGCTTATCAGTATTTTTCGTTATTGATTAATAACAATGTGTACCATTTTGTTCCAATAGAGGGGCAAGAAATTTTAGTTAATCGTAAAACGAAACAAGTGGTCAACACGGAGACTAAGTTTGCATTTCAAAAAGGTAAAGATGTTATTTATATGACGATGAAAAAGTTGACTTCATTAAGTGATTTTATGGATCAACTTGAGTCTATTGTTCAGCCTTACTATGACAAATCCGTCATGCTCCCATTTAAAAAAGATGGATTAAACATAGATACGGAGGAACTGATTAAAGAAATGGAAGAACAAAATGTGAAAAGATTAATCGATTTTGCAATTGATGAGAGGGATGAACAGGCTTTCCATCAATGGATTGATGTCTTAAAAGCGCTTTAAAATAAATGAAACGCTATCCGGCTATTGATAGCGTTTTTATTATATTCAAATAAAGGTTCTATGTCAATTGTTGGGGTGAGATAAAATTCTCACTCCAATTTATTACCTTGTTTAGTTTTCATTCCGGAGGTAATTTTTCCCTTTCCGCGGGCGGCTGATGAGCCTCCTCAGGCTCACGCCTTGCGGGGTCTCATCTAGGCCTCTGCTCCCGCAGGAGTGTCAAA
>DATGUH010000071.1:0-5627 GCA_035301445.1 Pseudogracilibacillus sp.
ATAAAAGTCTCCACCTTTTACACCTATACTAATATTATTTAACCACCAATTGTAAGCTTTGAAATATGGGATAACTACATTTTTAAAATAGCCTTGATCCACATTTTCCAATTCTTCTAAGTTAGACACAGCGTATCCAGATCGACTAGATAGCCCGCCTTTATAGCTAACAGTAACTGCCACTTTGTCACCTGACTTCAATTGTCGATTTGTTGGGTAAATATTCGCATGCTCAAAACGTTCGCCAAAAGCAGAAATAGTTACGACGTTTTGATATTGTCCATCTCGACTAAGCAAATTTCCAACTGTTGTTTCTTTTATTCCTTCATCTAGTTCATTGATTGCAGATAGTACGGCATCAGAAGCTAGTGATGATCCATATTCATAATGAGCAATCTCATTTGCATTATTATTAGCACGGGCGCCTTTACCCGGATGCATATAAACTTGTGTAGCATTCACCAGTTTTTCCTTTCCAAATACATCTTGACATGCACCCACAATAAATGCTGGCAAATCGAAATTATGATGAAAGTCATCAAAGTCATTAGATAACAACTTCCAGCCAACTAAACCAATTTTACTTGAATTATCAATATTAACCTGCTCTAAATAAGTGTGAAATGGTTTAAAGTCATTCATTGGTTGATTTGGTAATGATAATAATGGACAATGAACGCCTTCGCTTTTCACACGTGAAAATTTAACTTTGTTAAAATTTTCATTTCCAAGTATTAGTGTAGAATGACCATCTTGATTTAATATTTGTAGCCCTTCTTCAAAACGTGGAATAAATCCTGTTAAATATTCAAAGTTACTACCATGTTCCTTATCAGCATATACAATCAAACTACTTAATCCATTATTTTTCATTAACTTTAATAGTTTTTGCTTCCTTTGTTCGATTGTCTCTTCACTTAATATTACTGGTTCACCTGTATGATCTGGCCTTGGACTTGAAACTTTCTTTACTTTTATATTCATATTTACTGTCTCCTTATGAAATGTTTTGCTTAAGAAAATAGAACATTATTCAATCGTATCAACAGCAATGACATTCGCTTTATGGCTCATTTTATCCAATATTGTTTTATCTACATGGTTATCTGTAATGATGTAGTCAAAGTCTGATACTTCGCCAACTTTGTACATATAACTTTCTTTAAATTTATCACTATCTGCCACGAGGATTTTACATCTTGATTGTTTCATTACAGCAATCTTTGTAAAAGCATCATCTTTATCTAATAGCGAAACTCCTGATTCAATACCAATGCCTTCTGCTCCAATAATGCAATAATCAAAGTTAAAATGTTCCACGTATTCACATGTATTGATACCGATAAATCCTTTTGACAATTCACGGTATTGTCCTGGTACTGTGTGTAAGTTAATGTCGCTGTACTGTGATAGGGCATTCATGATTAATAAAGAGTTAGTGAAAAATGTGCAATTCTGTTTATGGTATATCTCTTTAGCTGCCGCTAATGTAGTTGTGCCTGCTTCTATGAAAACAGAGCTGCTTGAGGGAATAATTTTATCGCAGTATTTACCGATGCTTTTTTTTTCATTTATTTTTGTTAGTTCTTTAATAGACATTGGTTTTTCGACGATACTCGTTTCTTTTTTGGCTGCCCCGCCGTGAATTAAATTAATTTTGCTCTCGTTAGCTAAATCATTCAAATCACGATTAATTGTCATCGTTGAAACATTAAATTCATTTGCTAGTTCTTTTGAGCTTACCTCATCATTAATATTAATTAGTTCCATTATCATTTTTTGTCTTTTTATTCGGTTCATTTCGTGTCTCCTTTAACCTCACATAATATACGAAATTAATATACTAACAAAAAAACAATCACTTTATATGAAATTATCCACATATAATAATAACACTAATTTAAAGAAAAATACAACACAATATAACATTTACTTAAAAATATGTTTACTTATGTTACCTTTTTGTGTATAATGAGAGAATGGAAGCATTTTCACTTTAAAAAGTGATAATATCTAACATTGTCGCTATAATAATGGGAAGTATCATTTCATTTAAAAATGTTAAATATTTTTAGAAATGGGGTTATGTTAATGGTTCAATCAATCAATACAAAAGTTGACTTAGTCACTAATGCCACCTCACATTTAGGACTCCCAGAGTATGGAAAAGTTATGATCGGTGATAAAGGGTTTGAATTTTACAATAGTCGTAATGCTCGTAAGTTTATTCAAATTCCTTGGGAAGAAGTGGATTATGTCATTGTTTCAGTAGTGTTCAAAGGAAAATGGATTCCACGTTATGCTATTAAAACAAAAAGAAATGGTCATTTCACCTTTTCTTCCAAAAACCCTAAAAAAGTACTACGCACCGTTCGCACATATGTTGAACCAAACAAAATGGTTCAATCATTAAGTTTCTTTGATGTCATTAAACGTGGTGTTAAAAGTAAACTTAAAACATAACTAAACAAGCTTCTTTCTTTTATTATTTAATTTTAAATAGGGGGGATAAAAAATGGTAGGAATTATACTAGCAAGTCATGGTGAGTTTGCGGAAGGTATACTGCATTCCAGTACAATGATTTTTGGAGAACAGGATAATATGAAGGCTGTATCCATTACACCGAGTGAGGGACCAGATGAACTCCAAGAGAAATTGAAAGATGCAGTTTCTACTCTTGACAATCAAGATGAAGTCTTATTTCTTGTCGATCTATGGGGAGGTACACCTTTCAATCAAACAAACTTACTATGGGAAGAAAATAAGGAAAAATGGGCAGTCGTTTCTGGTCTCAATCTGCCGATGTTAATTGAAGCATTAGCTTCTCGTTTATCGATGGATTCAGCACATCAAATTGCTAAGAGTATCATTACTACAGCAAAAGATGGCATAAAAGGCATGCCTGAAACATTAGAACCGGAAACTTCAAACAGTGATGCTGATACAGCTAACGAAGCTGCTGCAAATGTTGGTGCTCCAGGGAAAATGGAATATCCATTAGCCCGTATTGATTCTCGATTACTTCATGGACAAGTAGCTACTTCATGGACAAGAGAAGCAAATCCAACACGTATTATTGTAGCGTCCGATAGTGTTGCAGAAGACGAGCTAAGAACAAAGTTAATTAAACAAGCGGCTCCAAGTGGTATAAAAGCACATGTTATACCTATTCGACAACTTATAAAAATTGCCAAAGATGATCAACACTTTGGAGGGCAACGAGCATTGTTGCTTTTTGAAAATCCACAAGACGTGCTTGAAGCAATCGAGGGAGGTGTTCCACTCGATACAATTAACGTCGGTTCGATGGCACACTCTACTGGGAAAGTTCAGCCGAATAGAACTTTAGCTTTTAACCAAGATGATATTGATACCTTTAATAAATTATTTGAGCATGGATTAACATTCGATGTTCGCAAAGTTCCTGGTGATTCTGGTGAAAACATGCAAAATATTCTTGAAAGAGCTCAAAATGAATTAAATAGAAATGCTTAATATCAAAGTAAAGGAGGAAAAATTATGGAATTAACTGTTATTCAAATTATACTAGTTCTATTTGTAGCTTTCCTAGCAGGTGTGGAAGGTATACTAGACGAGTTTCATTTCCATCAACCTGTTGTTGCTTGTACTTTAATTGGATTAGTTACTGGTGAGTTAGTGCCATGTATTATCTTAGGTGGGACACTTCAATTTATTGCTTTAGCTTGGGCAAATATTGGGGCAGCAGTTGCTCCAGATGCAGCGTTAGCATCGGTTGCTTCTGCACTCATACTTGTACTTAGTGGACAAGGAGAAGCTGGTGTTAATTCATCTATCGCAATCGCTATTCCGCTAGCAATTGCAGGATTAATATTGACTATTATTGTTCGTACACTAGCCACTGGAATTGTGCATTTAATGGATGCGGCCGCAAAAAAAGGAAATATCCGTCAAATTGAAATATGGCATGTTATAGCTATTTGTATGCAGGGGTTAAGAATTGTTGTACCTACCGCTTTAATTTTAATTCTTGGCGCAAATACTGTAAGAGCTTTACTTGAAGCAATGCCAGAATGGTTGACCGATGGTTTAGCAATCGGTGGTGGAATGGTTGTAGCAGTTGGTTTTGCAATGGTTATTAATATGATGGCAACAAAAGAAGTTTGGCCATTTTTTGCGATTGGATTTGTGTTAGCAACTATTTCTGAAATTACACTTATTGGGCTAGGTATTATTGGATTATCATTAGCACTTATCTATATTTCTCTTTCTAAAATGGGAGGATCAGGTCCAGGTGGTGGCGGAAACACTGGTGATCCAGTTGGCGATATAATAGATAGTTATTAACAAAGGAGGTTATGATATTGAGTGAAGAAAAATTAAGATTAACAAAAAGAGACCGGATTGCTATTTGGTGGCGTTCAACCTTCTTACAAGGTTCTTGGAACTACGAAAGAATGCAAAACGGTGGATGGGTATATTCGATGATTCCAGCCATTAAAAGGTTATATAAAACAAAGGAAGATCGTGCAGCTGCTTTAGAACGACATTTAGAATTTTTTAACACTCATCCGTATGTTGCTTCACCAATTCTCGGTGTTACACTTGCACTTGAAGAAGAACGTGCTAATGGAGCAACTGTTGAAAATAAAGCAATTCAAGGGGTTAAAGTTGGTATGATGGGACCTTTAGCCGGAATAGGTGATCCGGTGTTTTGGTTTACATTAAAGCCAATACTCGGTGCTATAGCCGCTTCATTAGCAGTGTCAGGAAGTATTCTCGGACCGCTTATTTATTTCATATTTTGGAACTTATTCAGAATGTCATTTATGTGGTATACACAAGAAGGAGGATATAAAGCAGGTTCTAAAATTACGGAGGATTTATCTGGTGGTATTTTACAAGATATAACGAAAGGTGCATCCATACTCGGTATGTTTATAATAGGAGCACTCGTTAATAGGTGGGTCGACATGACCTTTACACCGACCGTTGCTTCTGTTAAATTAACTGAAGGTGATTATATCGATTGGGGTAACTTGCCATCGGGTATAGAAGGTGTTAAAACCGCTTTCGAGCAGTATGATGCTGGTCGTTCATTGACCGAGACAGACGTCACCACATTACAAGATAACCTTGACTCACTCATACCTGGTTTAGCACCATTACTGTTAACAATTTTATGTATGTGGCTATTACGTAAGCGCATATCACCTATTACAATTATTTTAGGACTTTTCGTAGTAGGTATTGTATTTCATGTAATAGGGGCAATGTAATAACATATATGTTCCATAAATAGTTTATCAATTATGCGGCTAATAATTAATAAAGCCGCATAATTATTTTATAATAAAACTGGAGTCAATTTCATAACCGGGTTTATTGAATAAAAATCCGAACGTTCAACAAATAAATTTCATAAACGTTCGGATTTCACATTCATTATTGACTTATAAAATTGACTCAATAGAACTGATGTAATCTAAATGAATATAGTATGAAGGAGAATATTATGCTTACGATCGGTTATATAGGAAATGGAAAGAGTACAAACCGTTATCATTTACCTTTTGTTATGCAACGAGAAAATATAAAAGTTAAAACGATTTATCAAAGAAATCCTAAAAATGAAAGTTGGGATCGA
>DATGUH010000072.1:0-12619 GCA_035301445.1 Pseudogracilibacillus sp.
TGATCAAGAGAATGGAATTGTTCGACGGTTAGGTGATGGAACTACTGTTTTCCCGGGAGCGATGGCACAAGGTGCAACCGATCATCCACGTTATGCATACGATATTGGATATGCTACAGGTAAGGAATTATTAGCATTGGGAATTAACTGGAATTTAGCTCCATCAATAGATGTGAATAATAATTCTAATAATCCGGTTATTGGTGTTCGTTCTTTTGGAGAATCTCCTGAAAAAGTTGCTGAATTTGGTCGCGCGTCTATGAAAGGGATGCAAGATGCAGGAATGATAACGACTATTAAACACTTTCCAGGTCATGGGGACACTAATACGGATTCACATTTAGGCATTCCGGTGATTGAACATGATATGAACAGGCTTGAAGAAGTGGAATTAAAGCCCTTTACAGCATGTATCAATCAAGGTGCCGATACTGTATTGACGGCTCATATTCATTTCCCGGCGATTGAATCTGAAAATGGTTTGCCAGCTACATTGTCTAAATCCGTTATTACTCATTTATTACGAGAAAAAATGCATTTTAATGGTGTTGTTACAACTGATTGCATGGAGATGGAAGCCATTTCGAAAACAATAGGAACAGAAAAAGGGGCTGTAGCAACCATCAAAGCAGGAAGTGATTTTGCTATGATTTCGCATACTTTTGAACGTCAAAAAGGAGTTATTAAAGAGATCATGCATGCGATTGATTCAGGTGAACTTACTGAGGAAACGATACGGAAAGCAAGTGAAAGAATTGAAAGATTAAAAAAGAAGTATCTAAATTGGGATAATATCAAGCTTGAATATAGTGGAGTTCCTGAATTCGTTGGCGGTTTAGAGCATAAAGAATTGGCGGCAGAAGTTTATAGGAATAGCACGACCATTGTGAGAAATGAACAATTGCTGCCTTTAAGTGATGAAGAGAAAGTATTGGTCATTTGTTCATCAAGTGATGTAAAGGGTTGGGCAGAGGACAAAGACGACGAAGCATCCAATTTTGGGAAAGCCATTCGAACATATCATGCTACAGCGGATATAGCACAGATGCATGATTTAGCATCAACGAAGGAAGTCAATGAATTGTTCAAGCGAGCTAAACAATACAATGTAATTATTATAAGTTTATTAGAAATGTCTCCTGAAAACAGTCAGCGTTTATTAGTAAATAAATTGTCGGAACATCATATTCCTGTAGTAGTTGTAGCATCGAAAAACCCCTATGCACTACAGTACTTTCCTGGAGTTTCAGCATATATCAACACATATGAACCTAATTTGTCTGCTTTGAAAATGGCTGCGGGTGCTATTTTTGGGCAGGAAGAAGTAAACGGGAAGTTACCGATTACTGTACCAAAACTATAAATCTATTCTCTTTTGCGTGAAACTAAATCTTTTAAAAGGGGATTAACCAAGTGAGAGAGCACATATTACGATTTTTAGAAAACGAAGTCGAGCTAAACCATATACCAGGGGCAGTCGTGCAAGTCATGCACCAAAATCAAATTGTTTTGCAGGAAGCAGTCGGTTCCCGATTCGTTCATTTAGAGAATAAGGAACCAATGAAGTTGGATACGATTTTTGATTTGGCATCGTTAACGAAGGTGATTGCTACGTTGCCTGCTGTGTTAGGTCTTATAGATAAAGGAGAAATTCGACTGGATGATACTGTTACCCACTTTTTCCCAGGCTTTGGTACCCATGGAAAAGAAAACATCAGGTTACGACATTTATTGACACATACATCAGGATTACCGGCACACCGACAGTATCATAAAAACAAATTAAATAAAGAAGCAATATTTGATGCCATAAATCAAGAACAACTTGTAGCACCAGTCAATTCAGAGGTATTGTATACAGATTTAGGCTTTATGCTTCTTTTTCGAATTGTGGAGAAGGTTACGGAGCAATCATTTGATACATTTTTACAAGAGCAATTTTTTCAACCTTTGGGTATGACTGAAACAGGATTTTGTCCTTCATTTCACCAAAATAGATATGCAGCAACGGAATATGTCCAAGCGTTAAATGATTACAAAATTGGCGTTGTACATGATGAAAATTCAGAATCAATGGGAGGTATTAGTGGACATGCAGGCTTATTTTCCTGCTTGAATGATTTGACTTGTTTTGCACGCATGATGGAAAATGACGGTGTTTATAATGGGAAACGTTTTTTGTCCAAAGCTGCCTTAAGGTTGTCACGCGCTAATATTACTGCATTTAGCGAAGAGCACCGTGGATTAGGATGGATGCGTAAAAGTCCTTATCTTGCCTCGTGTGGAGATTATTTTTCAGAGGAATCTTATGGACATACAGGTTTTACTGGAACGAGTATTTGGTTTGATCCGATTATTCAACTGAACGTTATTTTGTTAACGAATAGTGTGCATTATGGCAGACATAATCATATGATACGTTTGAGACCCCTGCTGCACAATATAATAAGAAGTTATTTTTAGTTTGTAAAAAGTTATGAGTCATGTATGTAACACATGAGATGTTTTAAGGAGATTTATAAGAAAAATTAATACTATATATGGAGGTATGAACATGTATCTTAATTTAACCGGGGATACGTCTTCAATTATTGATGGATTTAATATCTTAGCGAAAAGCTTAGATGTTGAAAAGAGTGATACTGGTTACCCAATTCAAGTGATACAGAGAAAGGGGCCGATTTATATAAGCAATAAAAATGGCCAAGGTGAAATACATTTTGATAAAGAGATTCACTTTTTTCGGGGAATTGGCTTGTGGCTTGAAAATTTTGAATACAAAAATGAATTTGAATTAACGGAGCATCCTCAATTTGAAACAAGTGGTGCAATGTTGGATGCTTCTCGAAATGCAGTATTAACGAAAGAGGGAATACAGTCCTTCTTAAGGCAGATGGCGGTTATGGGCTTAAATTTATTAATGGTTTATACAGAGGATACATATGAGGTGGATGAATACCCATATTTTGGTTATATGAGAGGGCGATATACGCAAGCAGAAATGAAAGAATGTGATGACTATGCCCGCACATTAGGAATTGAGATGGTTCCGTGCATTCAAACTTTAGCACATTTGACGGAAGCACTTAAATGGAATTATGCAGCCGAAATAAAAGATACTGCAGATATACTATTAGCAGAAGAGCCAAAAACATATGAATTTTTGGAAAATATAATTGCAGCAGCCTCTAATCCATTTGAAAGTAACCGCATTCATATTGGAATGGATGAGGCTCACCAACTTGGATTGGGTAATTATTTAGCTAAAAACGGCTATCGTGAACGATTTGACATTATGAATGATCATTTACAAAAAGTTGTATCGATAACAGAAGATTTAAATCTAGAACCTATGATATGGAGTGATATGTATTTCCGATTGGGTTCGACATACGGTGGCTATTATGATGTAGATGCAACTATCCCGGAAAATGTGGTGGCTTCTATTCCTGATGTTCAACTAGTCTACTGGGATTATTATCATAGCGATGAATCATTTTATAAAACATTCATGCAAAAGCACAAGGATTTGAAGTCTGACCCAATTTTTGCTGGGGGTGTATGGACGTGGAATGGAATTGCTCCCAATTATGGTAAAGGTTTGGCGACAAGTGAGGCGGCATTGACAGCTAGTAAGAAAGAAGGAATAAAGGAAGTTTTTGCAACGATGTGGGGTGATAATGGAGCTGAAACGCCACTGACAACTTCTTTGCCAGTATTACAGTTGTTTGCTGAACATACATACAATGAGTCGGTAGATTGTGACCAATTGAAGAGGCGTTTTCGTTTTTGTGCTGGAGCAGAATTTAATGATTTTATGTGTTTAAATCAATTTGACGAAACTCCTGGTGTATCTCGGGGAAATTTACATGAATCAAATCCGTCCAAATTTTTGCTGTGGCAGGATATTTTATTAGGGTTATATGATGAAAATGTTAAAGGACTTTCCCTTGGTAAACATTATGAAAAAATGATACCAAAATTGAAGGAAGCCAAAAAGAATAATCCGAGATGGGATTTATTGTTTGATTTTTATGCGCAGCTGGCAGTTGTGTTATCAGTAAAGGCGGATATTGGTATTAGATTAAAGGAAATATATGAAGCAGATGATAAAAATGGAATGGAATTACTAGTAGATGAAATAAGGAAACTGAAAAAAGATGTAACAGAGCTACGGAATAGGCATCGAACGTTATGGTTTTCAATGAATAAACCTTTTGGATGGGAAGTTATTGAAATCCGTTATGGTGGCGTTATTAGTCGAATGGATACAGTTGAATATCGAATGAAAGCATGGCTCGAGGGACAGGTGTCCAAACTTGAGGAGTTAGAAGAAGAACGATTATATTATGAAGGTCCTTTTGAAATGGCAGAAGGATCCTTGGGTAGAAATTTGTATCATGGCATTGTGAGTGCTAGTCCATTGTAATATTATTAGGATTCTCTACAATAATACTGAAATAATTGAAATTAAAATACAATTTTTAAAGTATTAATTGACTATATATTTCAATTATTGTAATAATATGTTATGGTGTATGCAGAAATAATAAAATAATGTTTTAGAAAGTGCGTCTAATATAATCTCGTATAGGGGGGAGATGGTTTTTAATGAAAGTTGGTTTAGACATTTTTGTTGAGAATGGTTATAAATCATTTATAGGTAAACGTATTGGACTTGTGACAAATATGACTGGCGTTAATAGTGAATTAATTTCCTCGATTGATTTATTTCACGAGCATCCAAACATTCATTTAACTGCTTTATTTGCTCCAGAACATGGAATTCGGGGAGATGCAAAAGAAGGTGAGAAGGTGGCGTCAACGATAGACCCTTATACAAACGTCCCTGTGTACAGCCTTTATGGTAAATCAAGGAAACCAACTAAAGAGATGCTTGATTCGGTTGACGTGATAATATTCGACCTTCAGGATATTGGTTCAAGATATTACACATTTATCTATACGATGGCTTATGTCATGGAAGCTTGTATGGAAAATGAGAAGCATTTTGTTGTTTTAGATCGCCCTAATCCCATATCGGGTAACAGTGTAGAAGGAAATCTTGTTGAAGACGATGTCCGTTCGTTTGTTGGTTTACTACCAATTCCAAACAGACATGGCATGACGGTGGGAGAACTCGCGCAATTATTTAAATATGAATTTGATTATAATTGCGAATTAACGGTTGTTCCAATGCAAGGGTGGTCAAGGCATATGTATTATGACGAGACCCATTTATTCTGGGTACCTCCTACTCCAAATACAACTAATATTGACATGAATATATTGTATACAGGAACATGCCTTGTAGAAGGAACTAATTTATCAGAAGGAAGAGGCACCACTAAACCATTTGAATGGATTGGAGCCCCTTATATAGACGGACAAAAATTAGCGAAAGCATTTAACCAAAGAAATATTACAGGTGTGCTAGCACGACCGACTTCTTTTATACCAACCTACCAAAAACATGAAGGGAAAGTCTGTGGTGGCATTCAATTGCACGTTGTCGATCGCTATCAATTGCATTCTCTAGAGGTTGGTCTTTACATGTTGGAAGTGATTGCTGATATGTATCCAAAGTCATTTCAATTTCTGAAAAATGAGAATGATAGATATTTCTTCGATTTATTAGCAGGAACAAAACGATTGAAGCGTTATATAATTGAAGGGCGTTCAAGTGACTTTTTAAAGGAATGTAAAGATCATCTAAGATCTTTTAACACATTAAAAGAACCTTATCTTTTATACAAATAGGATGGTAATGAAATGAACAACTTATCAACATTAATAACAGAAACGAGAAATAAAAAATCGATGAATATTGATAATATGTCTACCAATGACATCATACATACGATTAACAATGAGGACATGGTTGTAGCAAAAAAAGTGCAAGAAGTTTTGCCATCCGTTGAAGCAACAGTTGATATAACTTACAATGCTTTGAAGCAAGGAGGAAGACTGTTTTATGTAGGGGCAGGAACTAGTGGTCGAATAGGTGTTTTGGATGCAGTAGAATGTCCTCCGACTTTTAGTACTTCATCTGATATGGTGCAAGCCGTTATTGCAGGAGGAGGCGGAGCATTTCAAAAGGCTGCAGAAGGAGCAGAAGACAACCCTGGTTTGGGAGAAGAGGATCTAAAAGAACGTCATTTAAGTAAATTAGATGTTGTGATAGGCATTGCTGCTAGTGGAAGGACGCCTTATGTTTTAGGGGCCTTGCAATATGCTCAGGAATTAGGCGCCAAAACAATAAGTCTAACTAGTAATGAACATTCTGAAATTAGTAAATATGCAGATGTAAAAATAGAAGTAGTAACAGGCCCGGAAGTATTAACTGGATCTACGCGAATGAAGGCTGCAACAGCACATAAAATGATTTTGAATATGATAACCACAGCATCGATGATTAAAGTGGGTAAAGTTTATGAAAACTTAATGGTAGATCTGAAAGTTAGTAATAATAAGTTAAAGGAAAGGGCTAAAGGGATTTTATCAACTATAACAGAAATGCCGTATGAAAAATCCGAAGCTGTACTTGAGTCAACTGGATATAAGGTAAAGCCAGCCATTGTTATGATTAAAGCAGAAACTACGTATAAAAACGCGGTAAAATCCTTGAGTGAAGCCGGTGGACTTGTTCGTCAAGCTATTAAAATAGCTAGAGAAATGAACTGATCTTGATTGAATAAGCCTATTGTTAAATGGTTCAATAAATCAATTTGCAGGGTAAATAATACTTTCTCTGAAATATTATTGCATTATTAAAATATACTAACTGAAATATATTGACATAATTTTACTTTTAAGTTTAAAGTTATAATGTAATTTTATATGAAAGCGTTTTATGAAAGGGGTTTAATAAAAGAAAACTTACTAGTTAAACGCGGCTTTAATTCTTGTATGGAGTCACCGGCCGCCGGTTCTTTTGAAGAAACTGGTTGATAAATATAAAAATGAGTCATCTATTTTATTATTATTAGGAGGGAAATTAACGTGAAAAGAAAAAATATTTTCTTTATTAGTATCTTAGCAATGTTAATGTTGGTAGCTACCGCTTGTGGTGATTCATCAAATGAAGCTGGGTCAAATGGAGAGGAAGAAGATATAACTGTTGAATTTTGGACAATGCAATTAGAACCGACTTTTACTGATTATTTAGAGGATTTAATTGATAGGTATGAAGAGGAAAATCCTAATGTAACGATTGATTGGTTGGATGTACCTGCAGATGATTTAGAACAAAAGGTATTGTCTGATGTTAGTGCTGGAAATGCGCCTGATGTAGTGAATTTGAATCCATCGTTCGGCGTTAGCTTGGCGGAGTTAGATGCAACGACAAATATTGATGAATTCGTATCTGATGAGGAGAGAGACCAATATTTAGAAGGTGCATGGGAGGCAAATCAATACAATGATGAGACATTTGGAATACCTTGGTACTTAGATACGGATGTAACATTGAGCAATGAAGAGATTTTTGAAGAGGCTGGCCTAGATATAGAAGATCCACCAGAAACATATGAGGAAGCTGCAGAATATGCAAAAACAATCAAAGAGGAAACAGGAAAATACGGTTATTTCGTATCACTTGACCTTTCTCTTCCTATTCAACATATGGAAATGATGGATGTACCAGTTACAAACGACGATGGAACAGCTGCTTTTAATACTGATGAAGGTGTAGAGGTTATTGAGTATTTCACAGAATTATATGAAGAAGATTTGATTCCTGCAGAAAGCTTATCTGGAGAACAAAGAGAAGGTACAGACTTTTATCAGTCTGAAGAAGTGGCTTTTGGTACGGATTTCTTTATTTCGGAAATAGAGGAAAATGCCCCGGATGTATTTGATAAAACAGTACCATCTCAAGCAATCACAGGAGATTCTGGTAAGAAAATGATGTCTGTTCAAAATTTAGTTGTACCGGAACAGAGTGAGCAGCAAGAAGCAGCAATAGACTTCGCCCTTTTTGTTACTAATGCGGAGAATCAAGTGGAATTTGCTAAATTAACACCAATTATGCCTTCTGTGGAAGAAGCATTGGATGATCCTTATTTCACAGATGAACCGGAGGATGCAGATGCTACTGATTTAGTAAGACTTACATCGGCAGAGCAATTACCGGATGCAGAACTTTTGACGCCTCCAATGGACAATGCGAATGATTTACAAACAGTTTTACGTGATGCTTTCGGGCGAGCTATGTTAGGAGAAGCTACTCCAGAGGAATCCCTCGACCAAGCAGAGGAAGAATGGAATGATATTGTCAATGAATAAAATAAAAGTGATGGAATTGGCGCACTTTTCTATCACTTGGATATTCATCGAAATCATTGAATAACTGAAATAGAACGAGTATTCATAGAAAAGGAAGGGAAGCAAAGTGAAAGGTAGACACATACTTTTAATGATTGGTTTTTCAATTTTTATATTACTGTTATCGGCCTGTGGTGACTCTTCCGAAAATGCAGATGGAGGAGAAAATATTGAACTTGAATTTTGGACGATGCAACTAGAGCCAACATTCACAGAGTACTTAGAAGACTTAATTGATGCTTATGAGGAAGAGAACCCCAATGTGACCATTGATTGGTTGGATGTACCAGCAGATGATCTTGAGCAGAAAGTGCTATCAGATGTAAGTGCAGATAATGCTCCGGATGTAGTGAATTTAAATACCTCATTCGGAGCCAGTTTGGCAGAATTAGATGCGACCACTGATATGGAAGAGTTTGTTGAAGAAGAAGATAAAGACAAATATTTGGAAGGTGCATGGGAAGCGAATCAATTAGATGGAGAGACATTTGGTATTCCATGGTATTTAGATACTGATGTAACATTTAATAATCCTGATATATATGAGGAAGCTGGGTTGGACGTTGAAGACCCTCCTGAAACATATAAAGAATCATTAGAATATGCAAAAATTATTAAAGAAGAGACTGGTAAGTATGGTTATTTTCCTTCTTTAGATTTATCCCTTCCTTTGCAGTATATGGAAAAGATGGATGTATCATTAATGAATGATGATGGAACAGCAGCGTTCAATACAAAAGACGGTGCTGAAGTAATTGAACTTTTTAAAGAATTTTATGAGGAAGAATTAATACCAAAAGAGGCTTTATCGGGTGACCAACGTGAAGGTACAGAGTTTTACGAAGCAGAAGAAGTAGCTTTTGGTGGAGACTTTTTCATTGCTGAAGTAGAGGATAATGCTCCTGACGTTTATGACAAGACCATACCTTCTACGGCAATTACAGGTGATTCCGGAAAGTTAACGATGACAGTACAAAATTTAGTTGTACCTGAACAAAGTGAACATCAAGAAGCGGCAATTGACTTTGCTTTATATGTAACTAATGCAGATAATCAGGTTGAATTTTCCAAGTTAAGTCCAGTTTTACCTTCAATAGAGGATGCGTTAGATGATCCTTACTTTACAGAGGAGCCGGACGATGCAGATACAGCTGATCAAATGCGTATTATTTCAGCAGAGCAATTAACCGAAGCTGAAGTGCTAGTTCCCCCTATGGAAAATGAAGGTGACTTGCAAACCGTCATGCATGATGCGTTTGCCCGCGCAATGCTAGGTGAGCAATCAGTTGAGGATTCATTGGATCAAGCCGAAGAAGAGTGGAATGAAATTGTCAATGAATAATGATAGAAGAATGATTTAATTATTCATCATAGAATGATAGGATCATACAATCCATGGTCCTATCATTCAAAACATTCATGATCATACAAATCTCAAAAAAGAAATGTTCTTGCATCTCTTTAAGAATGGAGAGTGTTTAATGAGCAGACGCAAATTAACACCTTACTTATTTTTAGTCCCTGGGTGTACTATATTGGGGGCGTTTATTTTTTATCCAATGCTCAGGGCAATATGGTTAAGTTTAACAGATTATAATATGATTCAAGATGCTGAATTTATAGGGTTTGATAATTATGCAAAATTGTTCCAAGATGACTTGTTTTGGAAGACTTTGTTAAACACAGTGATTTACTTAGTTGGAGTAGTTCCGGCTTTAGTTATTATACCAATTTTTCTTGCGGTGTTAGTGAATCAGAAACTAAAAGGTATAGGATTTTTTAGATCGGCCTTTTTTATACCAGTTGTAACGTCACTTGTTGTAGCAGGTATTGCCTGGGATTGGGTGTATAAAGAAAATGGATTGTTAAATTATGCCCTCCAACTTGCAGGCATTATCACGGAACCTATTGGCTGGTTAACATCAACGAGTACGGCTTTATTTGCTGTAATGGTTGTAACAATCTGGAAAGGCCTAGGATATTATATGATTATCTATCTTGCGGGATTACAATCCATATCTGAGAGTCTTTATGAGGCGGCAGATATTGATGGTGCGAACTGGTGGCAAAAGGTGACACGAATAACTATTCCAATGCTAATGCCTTTTGTTTTGCTAGTTTCAATCATGTCTTCCATTAACGCTATGAAGGTTTTTGAGGAAATATATGTGATGACGGGTGGAGGACCTCTTCACAGTTCAGAAACATTAGTCTTTTTAATTTACAATGAAGCTTTTGGTAACTTAGACATGGGGTATGCAAGTGCGGCAGGAGTTATTTTGTTTTTACTTACATTAATTTTATCCTTTATTAATTTGAAATTCGTAGGCAATAAAGGGAATCTATCATAAGGGAGGGTATTGATTGGCTATAACAACAGTGAAGAAAAATAAAAGATTTACAGATAGTTTCTGGAACGTGTTTAAAAAAGTGTTACTTTATTCCTTGCTGATTTTATTGACATTGTTTATGTTGGGACCATTTCTCTGGCTTATTTCCACATCGTTGAAATCAGCTGGTGAGAATATCTTTCAATATCCGCCTCAATTGATACCTGAAAAGATAACTTTTATGAATTTTGTCAAAGTAATGGATACTTTTCCTTTTTGGAGGTATTTGTTTAATAGTGTTGTTGTAACAATATTAACGGTTGTTTTCAACGTATTATTTTGTTCACTTGCAGCATATCCACTAGCAAGAATGAATTTCAAAGGTAAAAACGTTATTTTTATATTAATTCTTGCAACAATGATGATTCCGTTCCAATTATTGATGGTACCAATTTATATAATGGCTTTAAATTTAGGGTTAGATAATACATATGCTGGTATGGTGTTACCCCATGTTACTACTGCCTTTGGGGTTTTCTTAATGAGACAGTCTTTTTCAGTTATTCCATATGCAATGGATGAATCTGCTAGAATGGATGGCGCAAATAGCTTTCAAATCTGGTTTAGAATTTTAATGCCACTTGTAAAACCATCTATTTTAACATTGACGATATTTACATTTATTACAGCATGGGGTGACTTTCTCTGGCCATTAATTATTGTAGGAGATAAGGAAATGTTTACATTACCGCTTGGGCTAAATATGCTATCTGGTACATTTACTTCGGACTGGAGATTAATTGCTGCTGGTTCTGTAATATCAATGGCTCCTATCATTATATTCTTCTTATTCTTGCAGAGACAGTTCATTTCCGGCGTGATGAATGGTGCGGTCAAAGAATAATAGAAAAGTATTGTGTTCATAGCGTCCAATTAGTGTATGATAATTATGAGACCTAACCTAATACCTTATTATTTATACGAGCTATTGAGTTTGTGAAAAGTCGTTAAAGCTGTAAAAATGATAAAGATATATTAGGAAAAGGGAAATTATAAAAATGAAAAGAGTTGGTACCATGTCAACAAATGGTGGACTTGTTATGCTTGCTGAAATGCTTTCGGCGCTACCTCCTTCTGAAAGGAAACTCGCTTCTTATATTTTGGAATATCCACAAGAGTCTATTGCTATGACAGCAACGGAATTGGGGAAAAACAGTACTACAAGTGGAGCAGCAGTTATAAGGCTTTGTAAATCCTTGAATTTAAAGGGGTTTCAAGAGTTGAAGATTAGAATTGCAGGTGATCTGCAAAAAACAACCGAGCACGGCTACCGGGATATAAAGCCAAATGAATCTGTTGCATCTATTACTGAAAAGATGACTAGTAATAGTATACAAACCATTCGTGAAACAGCAGATTTGTTGAGTACTGAAGAACTTCAAAAAACAGTGAATATATTAAGTGAGGCACGCCGCATTCACTTTATCGGGGTTGGTGCTTCAGGAATTATTGCACAGGATGCTCAACAAAAGTTTTTACGTATTGATAAATTAAGTTATGCATTTTCTGATATGCATACAGCTGCTACTTTGGTAGCTAATGCTAATGCAGATAAAGGCGATGTGGTTATTGGGATTTCATTTTCTGGTGAAACGCCTGAGGTGGCCAGCATTTTGCAATTGGCAAATGAAAATAATATTAATACAATTAGTTTAACAAAATATGGTCATTCCATTGTTGCTGAACAAGCTGATATTAATTTATATACTTCTGCCACACAGGAACCAACCTTTAGAAGCGGTGCAACTTCTTCACGTATGGCACAATTACAAGTCATTGACATCTTATTTATGAGTGTAGCATCACTCCAATATGATAAATCCGTAAAACATTTAGATGCTACCCGAGATGCACTTAATTTTTTAACAAACGATAGAAAAAAATATTCACGCAAGAAGAATAGA
>DATGUH010000073.1:0-10918 GCA_035301445.1 Pseudogracilibacillus sp.
GGTTCTATAGCTGATATAGCAGATAGCACATCAGATGCTATCGTCGGAATTGTGAATATGTCAGATCAGCCGAATCCATTTGCTCAAACAACTGAAGATGAAGTGGAAAGAGGTGTCGGTTCTGGAGTCATTTATGAAATAACGGATGATGGAGCTTATATTGTAACTAATAATCACGTTATAGAAGATGCATCTTCCTTACAAGTTTCTCTAGCAAATGGGGATACAGTTGACGGAAAGTTAGTGGGAACAGATCCTTTGTCTGATATTGCAGTTGTAGAAGTAAAAGGTGATATAGATGTTGAACCAATTAAATTTGGGGATTCAGAGGACTTAAGAACAGGGGACTCTGTTATTGCTATAGGTAACCCACTAGGATTGGACTTATCTAGAACCGTTACACAAGGTATTGTTAGTGCAACAGATCGCTCTATTCCAATTGAAACATCTGCAGGTGAGTGGGAATTTGATGTTATTCAAACAGATGCAGCTATTAACCCGGGTAACAGTGGTGGTGCATTACTGAACAGCTCAGGTGAACTGGTAGGCATTAATACTATGAAAATAGGCGATGATGGTGTCGAAGGTTTAGGATTTTCTATACCAAGTAATGAAGTATCAGACTTGGTTGATGAGTTAGTGGAAACTGGTAAAATTGTTCGGCCATACGCTGGTGTAGGGTTAAAGAGTGTACGTGAAATTCCACCACATTATTTAGAAGATTTACCAGAAGATGTAACAGAAGGTGCAGTTGTACTTTCTATTGATGAAGAATCCGCAGCAGCAGAAGCAGGTATTGAAGTAGAAGATGTGATTGTATCCATCGATGGTGAAGATATAGAAAATGATAGTGACTTTAGAAGTTACTTATATAAAAACGCATCGATTGATGATACAGTAGAAATCGAATTATATCACAAAGGAAAATTAAAAACAGTAGAGGTTAAATTAACAAGTAATGAAGATGTAGAATAATATTTATATACGAGCAGACAACCAAGTAATAAAAACTTGGAGTCTGTTCGTTTTTTATTGAAAAATCAAAATTACTGCATAATAGTGCAATATACGACATTGAATTACAATGCTATTACTACGAAATGTCGGATTATGTTATTGCCAGGGAAATGTTAATATTAGATGATTAATAATTAGTCTGAAAAATCTTAGATAAGTTGAGCTGCCTTGTTCGTATTTGCAAAATGGACTTTAGCAACTGAGTTTAAATATTCATTTCCTTTATCTTTTATTAATGTTGCTGCTTGAAGATCCACTTTTTTAGAAGCACCTTTTAACAATGTCATATTCACTTTTTTTGAAAGGCGTTCCATTTCCTTTACAAAACTAGCGCGTGCAATAATCGATGCAGTGGCTACTGCTATAGAATAGTCCTCCGCCTTTGTCATGAAGTATGTTTGATCTGGAACTTGTATCCCTTCTTGTAATAAGTGATTCTTATAAATATTCGGTTGGCAAAACTGATCAATTAAAATACCACCATAATAACGATCGCCAATTTTATGTAAGACGTTGGATATACAAGCATGATGTAACATTGCTTTCATTTTTCCTTGTGACCAGCCTTGAAGTTGTAAATGATTATATTTTTCATTATGCAAAATCATTAAGGAGTAAGGGATATTCATGTTTATGATTTTTTCGGATAATGTTAAAATATTTTGATCTGTAAGTTTCTTGGAATCTTGAATACCAATTTCTTTTAATAATGCTATTTGATCTTGTTGAATATAAACAGCACACGCTGTCACTGGTCCGAAATAATCCCCGGTACCCGATTCATCTGAACCGATATGACTGGTATGTATAAAATCAGGTACTTCCTTTGTGTTTGTCTTCTTTTTTTCATTCATTGGGAAAGTTTGATGTTTATCCCATTTTGCTGCCTCCTTTTGAGGACTTTTGCCTTGAAAAAGTACTTTTCCAGATTTATAAGCAGTAATTGTAGCATACGTTGTTTTAGCTTGAAATAGTGCATGTGGAGGAGTTGGTTTCAGATAGTCATGATAATGCTGTTTCATTTCTTTCATCACATCTTTTGAAAATGTCGTACTTATTTGACCCATTTTAATCATCCTTTATCATTGTAGTTTCCCAAACAAGCTAATTCATGTTAAAATAATTGTATCATTTTATGATGGGATTAGGAATGTATTATTGCTATGACACTTTAGTGTAAGTGTGGAGGGAACTAAAATGGCAGACGAAGATAAAAAAACGAGGATAAGTGTAACAATCAATCATCAAACGTATACGATTGTTGGAACAGAGTCTAAAGAGCATGTTGAAAAAGTAGCTGATCTCGTCAATGAAAAAATGGATGAAATCAAAGAAGCGAATAAACATTTAGACACTACAAAACTTGCTGTATTAACAGCTTTAAATACAATGAATGACTTAAAAAAGTTAGAAGAAGAACACATAACATTATTAAATCTATTGGAAGAGGACAAATAAATGATTTCTATTTTGCTAATATTAATTCTTGTTTTCGGCTTCTTTATGGGGATGAAACGAGGATTTATTTTACAATTAATGCATTTGCTCAGTTTCATTATCGCTTTTACTGTAGCAGTATTATATTATAAAAAGTTGGCACCTAATTTGGTGTCTTGGATACCATATCCAGATATTACTTCAGAGCAATCATGGGCGATATTTTTGGATAGTATGCCAATGGAGAATGCATTTTATAACGCCATTGCGTTTGCGTTAATATTTTTCGGTACAAAAATTATTTTACAAATTATAGCTTCCATGCTTGATTTTGTAGCTAGACTACCAGTTTTAAAACAATTGAACAAGTTGTTAGGTGCTATATTGGGCTTTGTAGAAGTTTATTTAATTCTGTTTGTTTTGTTATATGTTGTTGCTCTAACACCTGTAGGCAAATTGCAAGGTTATGTAGCAGATTCTTTTGTAGCCCGATTAATTGTTGAGTTTACACCATTTTTATCAAGTGCTATGGAATCATTGTGGTTTACAGATGTACTGGGTAAATTATTTTAGCCTGAGACTGATTCATTATTGTATCAGTCTTTTTGCATGTTAGGGGGAAGGTAATTGAATAAAAAAGATGTTATACGATTATTAGAAGATATAGCTCTTCATTTAGAATTAAAGGCGGAAAATCCATTTAGAGTATCTGCTTACCGCAAAGCAGCACAAGGTTTGGAGCAAGACGTAAGATCATTAAAAGAAATAGATGATTTTACGAAAATAAAAGGAATTGGAAAAGGAACTAAAGATGTAATTGTAGAATTTGTCGAAACTGGTCGTTCGACTGTTTTAGAAGAACTACAGCAAGAAGTTCCTCAAGGATTAATTCCTTTATTAAAACTACCAGGATTAGGTGGCAAACGATTAGCGACAGTATATCAAGAACTAGGAGTAACGGATCGCACTACCTTAAAAGAAGCTTGTGAAAACGGCTCTTTAAAAACAGTGAAAGGACTCGGAGAAAAATCAGCGCAAAATATATTAAAAGCATTGGAAAGGGAGTCTTCACGCCCGGAACGAATGCCGGTAAATAGTATGTTACAGCTGTCTGAATTAGTTGAAACTTATTTGGATAATATCGTTGAGATTAATCGGTATAATTTAGCAGGAAGTTTACGTAGATTAAAAGAAACAAATAAAGATATTGATTTTATCATTGCTACTGAAAATAGCCAAGCCGTTCGTGAACAATTAATTCAAATGGACATTGTAAAAGACATCATTGCTAATGGTGATACAAAGGTTTCTGTCACCTTAAATGATGATAATGAGGTGAATGTAGATTTTCGCATGGTTGAACAACCAGCATTTGCGGCAACATTGCACCATTTTACTGGGTCTAAAGATCACAATGTACAAATGAGACAACTTGCAAAATCACGTGGTGAAAAAATAAATGAATATGGTGTTATGATAGAAGAAACAGAAGAATTAGTACAATTTGAATCTGAAAAATCATTTTTTGCTCATTTCGGTTTACAAGAGATTCCACCTGAAATGCGTGAAGCAACAGGAGAAGTTGAAGCATTCCGTCACTCAGTACCAGTATTAAGACCAGAAGATATCAATGGAGATTTGCATATGCATACAACATGGAGTGATGGTGCAGAATCAGTTGAGGAGATGGTACAGTACGGCCGGAGTTTAGGGTATAAATATATGGCAATCACTGACCACTCTAAGTTTCTACGTGTAGCTAACGGCTTAAATGAATCGCGTTTACTTAAGCAGCGAGACGAGATCAAACGGGTTAATGACATGTATGATGATATTCACGTTTTAGCCGGCGTGGAAATGGACATTTTACCAAATGGAACATTAGACTTTGAGGATGACTTTTTGAAAGAGATGGATATTGTTATAGCAGCAATTCATTCGAGCTTTCAGCAATCGGAATCACAAATAATGGATCGTTTATTGACTGCGATGGAAAATCCATATGTTGACATTATTGCTCATCCTACTGGGAGAATTATTGGTAGACGTGAAGGATATGCTGTTCATATGGATAATTTACTGGATCAAGCAGCCCGAACAAATACAGCGCTGGAATTAAATGCGAATCCACAACGATTTGATTTAACAACAGAATGGTTGCAAAAGGCAGCTAGTAAAGGTATTCCTATTGCTGTAAATACAGATGCTCATAACACTCAATCACTTCATTTTATGAACTATGGTTATAGAAGGGCGAACCGAGCATGGTTACAAAAACAGGATATTATAAATACGTGGAGTAAAGAAAAGTTACTAACATTTTTAAATCGGAATAAATAGATTTAGGGAGTTATTAATAATGAATGAACGGACACTGAATGTATTGGAATTTGATAAGGTGATATCCCTACTCATCGAAGAGACAGCGACGGCTGTTGGTTTAAACAAAGCAAAAAAGATTGAACCATCTGTTTCCTATGAGGAAGTAGAAGAACTACAAGCCGAGACGGATCAAGCAATGCATGTGCTCCGTCTGGATAAACACGTGCCATTTACACATATGGTTGATGTGACAGACAGTTTAAAACGATGTGAAATAGGCGGTATATTAAATGAAGAAGAGTGTATTGGAGTTGCCAGACTCATCTATGCAGGAAGGCAAGTAAGAAATTTTATCGATCATTTAGAAATTGATATACCACTTATTAAAGAAATTACGGATAGAATATTTTTATTTAGAGAACTGGAAAGGTCCATTACAGGAAAAATAGATGAATATGGTGATGTATTGGATAATGCTTCTCAAGCACTAAGATCCATCCGTCAATCCATTCACAGTTATGAAGCAAAAATCAGAGAGCGTTTAGAACACTTAACAAGGACAAAAAGTAAAATGCTGTCTGAAACGATTGTAACGATACGGAATAATCGTTATGTACTACCCGTAAAACAAGCTTACAAAGGAGCAATTGGTGGCATTGTCCATGATCAATCATCTTCAGGCCAAACGTTATTTATGGAACCTAAGGCAATCATTGAATTAAATAATCAACTACAACAGCAAATAACAAAGGAAAAACAAGAGATTGAAATTATTTTACAGAAACTATCTGCGGAAATAGCCGAACATGCGGAGTCACTGGCAGTAAACCAGTCCTTAATTGCTGATATAGATGTTATTTTTGCTCGGGCTCAACTAGGTATGAGAATGAAGGCAAGTAAACCAGAGATGAATAAAAATGGAATCATAGATTTAAAACAAGCTCGTCATCCTTTAATTCAACTAGATCAAGTCGTAGCAAGTGACATTTTGCTAGGAGAAGATTATCAAGCGATGGTGATTACTGGCCCAAACACTGGTGGTAAAACGGTTACGTTAAAAACAATTGGTCTAATGATCCTTATGGCACAATCTGGATTACAGATACCAGCTCAAGATGGCGCTCGTGTTGGCTTTTTTAAGAAAGTATTCGCTGATATAGGCGATGAACAATCTATTGAACAGAACTTATCTACATTTTCATCCCACATGACTAATATTGTAGAAATAATGGAAGAAGTGGATGAAACTTCGCTTGTTTTATTTGATGAGCTTGGGGCTGGTACAGATCCGCAAGAAGGTGCCGCTCTCGCAATGGCACTACTTGATGAAGTAATAGCAAGAAAAGCCATTGTTGCTGCTACGACCCACTATCCAGAATTAAAAGCGTACGGTTATAATAGAGATGCGGTGATGAATGCTTCAGTAGAATTTGATGTAGAAACTTTGCGCCCTACGTATAGATTATTGATGGGAATACCAGGTCGAAGTAATGCATTTGAAATCTCTAATCGACTTGGATTAGATAAAAATTTAATCCAAGAAGCAAAAGCATCTGTTGGCATTGATTCAAAAAATGTGGAACATATGATTTCTGCCTTAGACGATAGCCGTATACAAGCAGAAAATGAACTAAAACAAGCGAATAAACTACGAGATGAAGCAGAAGCGTTGAAAAAAGATTTAACGGACGCATGGCAGGCCTTTGAAAATAAACGTAATAAGCTATATGAAAAAGCGGAAGAAAAAGCGAAGGATGCATTAGCTAAAGCACGGGAAGAAGCGGAAGTCATTGTAGATGAAGTTCGCCATATGAAAGATAATGCAAATTTTAAAGAGCATGAATGGATTGAAGCGAAGAAGATACTTGATGAAGCACAACCACAATTAAGTAAAACAGATAAGCAACAACAACCGGTGAAATCACCTCAAAAGCTAGAAATTGGCGATACTGTCAAACATCGATCCCTCGGACAGATAGGGGAAATACTTGAAATAAAAAATAATAATGAGTATGTCATTCAAATTGGTATAATGAAATTAACTGCGAAAAAAACTGATATAGAATTTGTGAAGAAAAAAGAAAAAGAGAAAACAGAACCAATCTCACACGTGTTGACCAATGCATCGGCAAGCCATGTTAAAACGGAATTAGACTTACGAGGAGAACGTTATGAAGATGCCCTACTTCAATTAGAGAAATATATAGATGAGGCTCTTCTTAGTGGTTACCCACAAGTTACCATTATTCATGGTAAAGGTACCGGTGCTTTGAGAAAAGGTGTAGAACAATTTATTAAGCAACATCCACATATAAAAAATAGCCGTCTCGGCAACCAAAATGAAGGTGGCAGTGGGGTTACAATATTGACTTTTAAATAAAGAAAGGTGAATCGTAATTCATTTTACAATTGAATTGCGGTTCATTCTGTGATATATTTTAAATAATGACCCTAATAAGCAGCATTTGCTCTTTCATGTACGGGAGGAAATATACATGGTATTAGATAAACTGGCAAAAATTCTAATTGCTGTTGCAGTTGGATTTGTGCTTATCGGCATTGGTTATTTGCTGCTTCAATAATGGGGAAAGCGAATGCGAAATGACCAGATTTTGATTTGCTTATAATTAAATATTGCGTCAGGGGGATTATTAAATGGTTGAACAAAAGCCATGGCTCAAACACTATCCACCAGAAATACCAGCATCCATACAATATGATGAGAAACCACTACATCAATTTTTGCTGGACAGCGAGCAAAATTTCGGGGATTTGAAAGCGGTTCATTTCATGGGAAAGGAATTTTCTTTTAAACAAATTGTTTCAGAAGCAAGGAAATTAGCTCATTTTTTTCAAGAAAAAGGTTTGAACAAAGGAGATAGAGTAGCTTGTATGCTACCGAATAGTCCTCAGTCAGTTATTACATATTACGGAGCGTTGATGGCTGGCGGAGTTGTAGTTCAAGTAAATCCATTATTTACAGAACGGGAACTAACGCATATGGTAGAAGATTCAGGTGCTAAGTTTATTATGTGCTTGGACATTCTGTTGCCAAGAGTATCTAATGTTAGGGAAAATACATCACTTGAGCATGTAATTGTTACAAAAATTGCTGATTATTTACCATTCCCTAAAAATATTGTTTACCCATTTATTCAGAAAAAGGAATATAAAATGGTAGTCAAAATTGAGGAAACAGAAGATACTCATTATTTAAAGTCTGTAGTTGAAAGCGGTTCCGAGGATTATACACCTATCGATGTAGATCCGAAAGAAGATTTGGCTTTGCTACAATATACAGGAGGAACTACAGGTAAGCCTAAAGGAGTTATGCTTACTCACTACAACCTAGTATCAAACGTGCAAATGTGTACATCGTGGATTTACAAACTGGAAAAGGATCAAGAAACAGTGCTTGGTATTTTGCCTTTTTTCCACGTTTACGGCATGACGACGGTTATGAATCTATCTATTATGTTTGGTGCTAAAATGATTCTTATGCCAAAATTTGACCCAGAATCTGTTTTGAAAACGATTGAGAAATTAAAGCCAACATTATTTCCTGGGGCACCAACAATTTATATAGGTTTGTTGAACCATCCTGATTTAGAAAAGTATGATTTGTCTTCTATTAAAGCATGTATTAGTGGTTCTGCTCCACTACCAGTTGAAGTACAACAACAGTTTGAAAAAGTAACTAAAGGTAAATTAGTAGAAGGGTACGGATTAACAGAATCGTCTCCTGTTACTCATGCTAACTTTCTTTGGGAAAAACGAATTAGCGGTAGTATTGGAGTACCATGGCCAGATACAGAAGCAATGATTGTTAAAGAGGGAACACTTGAAGAATTGCCTGTTGGAGAAGCGGGAGAAATAGCAGTTCGAGGTCCGCAGGTAATGAAAGGATATTGGAATAGAGAAGAACAAACAAAAAAGACATTGATAGACGGTTGGCTTTTAACAGGCGATATGGGTAGAATGGATGAAGAAGGTTACTTTTTTGTAGTTGATCGTAAAAAAGACATGATTATAGCTGGTGGACTGAATATATATCCAAGAGAAGTTGAAGAAGTCTTGTACGAACATCCAGATATTGCAGAGGCCGCTGTATTTGGTGTACCACATGATTATCGTGGAGAGACAGTGAAAGCTGTCATAGTAGGTAAAAATGGACAAACATTAGATGAAAAAGAACTTAATAAATATTGTAGAAAAAACCTAGCGGCATATAAAGTGCCTCGCATTTACGAATTTCGTGAAGAATTGCCTAAAACAGTCATTGGGAAAGTATTAAAAAGACAACTGATAGAAGAATCTGCAGAAAATGTGGATAAAGAAGCAGTTTTATAATTGACAAGAAGGAATGTAAACGCTACAATGACTTATGAATGATGATTCATTCATAAGTCTTTTTACTAGAAATTTAAACACCTAAATTTATCGTAATTATACGGCTGAATAAATATTTAAGGGAGGGATTTGGTGGATAAAACGAGACCTAAATACAGGCAGATCATTGAAGCAGCCGTAGAAATCATTGCTCAGAATGGCTTTCATGCCTCACAAGTGTCTAAAATTGCAAAAAAAGCTAACGTAGCAGACGGTACAATTTATTTATACTTTAAAAATAAAGAAGATATTTTGATATCAGTTTTTCGTGAAAAAATGGGTGGTTTCATTACTAAAACGATGGAATCAATCAAGGAAAACGAATCTGCAAGCGGTAAATTATTGACACTAATACGGATGCATTATAAGCAGTTAGCTGAAGAACCTTATTTAGCTATTGTGACGCAATTGGAACTAAGGCAGTCTAAACCAGAATTGCGTCATGAAATTAATCAAGTATTCAAATCCTACCTTGATATAATTGATGAAATTATAGATCAGGGAATTGAGGAAGGGTCCATTCGAGATGATATCAATCGTCAATTGGTAAGACAGATGGTCTTTGGAACGCTTGATGAAACGGTTACAACATGGGTGATGAAATCTCAACGTTATCCACTTGAGGCTCAATCAGAGGAAGTTCATGAACTGTTAACAAGAGGTTTTTTCAAACAATAAAATCTTGTATGGAAAGGAAGATACCATGGGCGTATTGTCTTTAAATGTGAAGCATAATATAGCTACAATTACGATTGACAGTCCACCGGCCAATGCTTTGTCCTCACAGTTATTGTCAGAACTAAATGACAATCTTAATGGAATTGGACATGATTCAGAGGTAAAAGCTGTAATCATAAAGGGTGAGGGGAAGTTTTTTTCGGCAGGTGCAGATATTAAGGAATTTACTTCCTTACAAGAGCAAGGAGAACATAAAAAGCTTGCTGAAAAAGGTCAAGAAATTTTTGATCGATTGGAAAGTTTCCCAGTACCTGTTATTGCTGCTATTCATGGTGCAGCCTTAGGTGGAGGACTTGAACTTGCTATGGCATGTCATATGCGAATTGTAGGACGAAACGCAAAACTTGGATTACCCGAGCTTTCATTAGGGATTATTCCTGGATTTGCTGGCACACAACGTCTTACCCAACATGTAGGTCATGCGAAAGCGTATGAAATGATTTTGACAGCTGAACCAATTAGTGGAGAAACAGCAGCAGAGATAGGACTTGCTAATGAGGCTGTTTCGGATGAAGAAGTATATGAACAGGCAACTAAACTTGCTGAAAAGATTGTAGCCAAAAGTAAGCCAACGGTTACAAAAGTAATGGAACTCGTGCCATATGCTAAATTTCATTCTTTTAAGGCAGGAGTTGAAGCGGAGGCAAATGCATTTGGAGATGTATTTGGTAATGAAGATGCTAAAGAAGGCATAAGTGCCTTTATAGAAAAGCGAAAACCTAATTTTCAAGATAAATAATTGAGGGAGGAACTATCCATGAATATTTACGTACTACTTAAAAGAACTTTTGATACGGAAGATAAAATTGTTGTGACAGACGGTGAAATTGAAGATGATGGTGCTGAATTCATCATCAACCCATATGATGAGTACGCTGTTGAGGAAGCAATTGTACAACGTGACAAGCATGGCGGAGAAGTAACAGTTGTCACAATCGGTGATGAGGATTCTGAAAAACAACTACGTACAGCCCTTGCAATGGGTGCTGACAAAGCTGTATTAATCAATACAGAA
>DATGUH010000074.1:0-3932 GCA_035301445.1 Pseudogracilibacillus sp.
TATGTATTCGAAACAAAGATTTAAATAATTAGTAGGGGGATGATGCAAAGTGCTTGAAAAGTTAAAAGAAGAAGTATATGAAGCAAATATGCTTTTGCCTAAGTACGATTTAGTTACGTTTACATGGGGAAATGTAAGTGGATTTGATGAAAAAACAGGTTATGTTGTTATTAAACCAAGTGGTGTCGAATATGGCAAATTGTCTGCTGATGATATGGTGGTTGTTGATTTAGAAGGGAATAAAATAGAGGGGAGTTTAAAGCCTTCCAGTGATACTGCAACTCATATTGAGTTATATAAAGCTTATCCAAATATTAGAGGCGTAGTTCATACGCATTCTTTTTGGGCTGTCTCATTTGCTCAAGCTGGTGTAGATATTCCCGCCGCAGGGACTACTCATGGAGACTATTTTTATGGAAACATACCTAATACAAGGCAAATGAATGAAAAAGAAATAAAAGAAGCATATGAAAAAAATACAGGTTCCGTTATTATTGAAACATTTGAAAAACGAAATATAAGCCCAGATGACATTCCAGGTGTGTTAGTTAATGATCATGGTCCATTTACTTGGGGCAATTCCCCTAAGGACGCTGTATATCATTCAGTTATATTGGAGTATGTAGCAGAAATGGCTTATCACACGATGCAAATTAATCCAGATAATATTGAGATGAGTCAAAAATTGCTAGATAAACATTATTTAAGAAAACACGGTGATAATGCATATTATGGCCAGAACTAAATCGATGAAGGAAGTGTGAATATGTTAACAAAAAAACGTACATTTTGGTTTGTAGTAGGAAGTCAGCACTTATATGGTGATGAAACATTGATGGAAGTACGTAAAAATGCAGCATCCATAGTAGAGAATTTAAATAAAGAAGCAAATTTACCGTATGTATTAGTATTAAAAGAAGTAGTTACGACAGCAGAAGAGATTACTACTATTATGAAAGAAGCCAATTATCAAGAAGAAGTAGCTGGAGTCGTTACTTGGATGCATACATTTTCTCCTGCAAAAATTTGGATACATGGCACTAAACTACTTCAAAAACCATTGCTTCATTTTGCTACACAGCACCATAAAGAAATACCTTGGGATACAATCGACATGGATTTTATGAATTTGAATCAGAGTGCTCATGGTGATCGTGAATATGGTTTTATAAATGCAAGATTAGAAAAAAATAATAAAATCATCGTTGGTCATTGGTCAGATAAAACGGTTCAAAAGAATTTTTCGGAATGGATGGTTTCAGCTGTTGGCTATATCGAAAGTCATGAAATCAAAGTGGCACGCTTCGGGGATAATATGCGAAATGTTGCTGTTACAGAAGGAGATAAAATAGAGGCTGCAATTCAATTTGGTTGGACTGTCGATTATTTTGGCATTGGTGATTTAGTGCAAGAAATGGAGAAGGTAACGACTGAGGAAGTTAATGACACTTATCAAACATGTCAAAAATTATATGATTTCGAATATGGGAATAACAGCCAAGAATATTTTGAAGAACATTTGAAAGAGCAAATTAAAATTGAAATAGCTTTACGAAGATTTTTGGATGCTGGGGGTTATACTGCGTTTACTACTAATTTTGAAGATTTGCATGGCATGAAACAACTTCCAGGCATGGCTGTACAGCGTCTGAATGCAGAAGGATATGGATTTGCAGGCGAAGGAGATTGGAAAACAGCAGCTTTAGATCGGTTAATGAAGATTATGTCTCATAACCAGTCAACAGGTTTTATGGAAGATTATACATATAATCTTGCAGATGAAGAGAAATACATTGTTCAATCTCATATGTTAGAAGTTGACCCGACTCTAGCAGAGACGAAACCCAAGGTAGTTGTTCACCCTCTAGGAATAGGCGGAAAAGAGGATCCGGCTCGTTTAGTTTTTGATGGCAAAGCTGGTGACGGCGTAGTTGTATCAATGCTTGACTTAGGAAGCCATTATCGTTTGGTGTTGAATCGAGTACGCGCTGAGACTCCAAAAGAACTAGCACCAAATCTACCTGTTGCACGTGTCGTTTGGACTCCTTATCCTAATTTTCAAGAAGGTGTTACTAGATGGATAGAATCCGGCGGTGGACATCATACTGTCGTATCGCTTGCGTTAACAATGCAACAAATAAAGGACTGGGCAAGGATGGTTAATTTAGAATGTGTCGTTATTGAATAATGAATTTATATAAAAAAATGGGCTATCTAGTTTTTGTGAAACTAATAGCTCTCTCTTTTTGTCAATTGATTTGAAAATCATCTTCATTAGGAAGGGTGTATTAAATGAAACATAAATCATTGGATCTAAGTAAAACAGCACTTGGAATTGAGTTGGGTTCTACAAGAATAAAGGCTGTGTTAATTGATGAGTTTCATTCTCCTGTAGCTCATGGGGAATTTGAATGGGAAAACCGATTTGAAAATGGAGTATGGACTTACCCATTAGAAGATGTTTGGACTGGAATACAAGCAGCCTATCAACAAATTTCTCAGGAAATAGCTACTAAATTCGAAATTCCTTTAACAACTGTCGGTTCTATCGGTTTTTCCGCAATGATGCATGGTTATTTACCATTTGATTCAAAAGGTAATCTTTTAACGCCATTTCGAACATGGAGAAATACGAATACAAAAATGGCTGCTGAAAGATTAACAGAATTGTTTCAATTTAACATTCCATTACGTTGGTCTGTTGCCCATGTTTATCAAGCAATTTTAGATAATGAAGCACATATACATGACATTGATTTCATAACGACTTTGGCTGGTTATGTTCATTGGAAATTAACGGAGCATAAAGTTATTGGGATTGGAGATGCTGCCGGAATGTTTCCGATAGAGAAGCATACGAACAATTATAACCAAGAAATGCTACAATCTTTTCAGGAATTAGTTGATTCTCAAAACGTTTCTATTACTTTAGAAGATTGTTTACCGAAAGTTCTTCTTGCAGGTGATCAAGCCGGAAGCCTGACAGAAGAAGGGGCAAAAATGTTGGATCCATCCGGTACTTTGCAGCCTGGAGTGCCATTGTGTCCCCCAGAAGGAGATGCTGGAACAGGAATGGTAGCTACGAATACTGTTAAAGAACATTCAGGAAATATTTCAGCTGGAACTTCTATATTTTCTATGATTGTTTTAGACCGAGATTTACATAATTACTATAAAGAGATTGATATCGTTACTACGCCAGATGGAAAACCTGTTGCAATGGTACACTGCAATAATTTTACATCAGATATTAACGAATGGACAAATGTTTTTAAAGAGTTCGCCGAAGCGATAGGTGTAGAACTAAGCCAGCAAGCGCTTTTTACGACCTTATTTCAAGAAGCTTTGAAGGCTGAATCAAATGTTGGAGATATCGTACATTGTAATTATTATTCCGGTGAACCTATAACCGGATTAGATCAAGGTAGACCGTTGTTCGCTCGGATGCCTGATAGCAATTTTAATTTAGCCAATTTCATGCGTTCTCAAATATATTCAGCAATTGCAACATTGGAAATAGGGATGGAAATTTTAACACAAAAAGAAAAAGTACAAATTGAATTTTTACTAGGTCATGGTGGGTTTTTTAAAACTGAAAAGATTGGTCAACAAATGATGGCTGATGCTCTTAAAATTCCTACTTCTGTCATGAAAACTGCAGGAGAAGGCGGGCCTTGGGGGATGTCACTGTTAGCAGCTTATATGAATCATAAATCAAATGATCAAATGTTAGCCTCTTATTTAGAGCAAAACGTATTTAATCAGGAATCGCTCACAACAACTAATCCAGAAAAAGAAGGCATGCAAAGTTTTGAAGCATATTTAAAAAGATATAAAAAGATGTTGAACGTAGAAAAGGCTGCAGTTCAATATTTAAATTAAAATTTTAATAAATTATTTATTATTGGTATATGAGCCTATTAAGAATGTTT
>DATGUH010000075.1:0-9239 GCA_035301445.1 Pseudogracilibacillus sp.
TTAATTAGTCGCCAGACATAATATGAATTAAAAAACTGTTTAAAATTTTCTAGTCCTATCCAAGGACTTCCGACAATACCAAGATTCGCGAAGTATTCTTTAAATGCAATTTGCACGCCGTACATTGGAACATAATGAAAGATTAAGAAGTATAACAAAGTAGGTAAAAGAAAGGCATATAGTTGCCAATTGCGGGCAAAACTCTTTTTTATACTTTGAAAACGACTGTTTCTATTTTTATTCGGGCGGTTGTGTTGGTGACCAGGTTTAAGCGGCTTAACCATAGTTTGTTCTTCAAAATTTCTTTCCTGTAGCCCCATGCTAATAAAGCCTCCTCTCACACTGCTTTAAAATAAAAGAAAAAGGGGAAGGGGGATCCCCTTTTTCTTTATTCACATCATTAAAGTATTCCATTTAATTTTCCTGATACCTGTCATAAGCATCTTGATAGACATCTACCAATTCGTCTAAACCACCCATTTTCTCAATTGTTTCAACGTATTCATCCCAGTCTTCATCTAAGTCCATATCACCTGTAATGAATTTGTCTCGCATTTCTTCTACATACTTATTGACATCCTGTCCAGTAGATTCCAACACTTTATTCTCTTCTTCTGTGTAAGTGAAACGAGCCCAAACTTCATCAGTTGTATATGGTTCAATTTTTTCTGCAGCTTCCATCGATTGTGGTTCAGATTCTCCACCAGCAAAATAATCTGCTTTTATAATACCGCTAATCGATCCAACCCACGTCAATTGCTGTACTACTGCCTGTTCAAATGTCATGTCATCATCTGGATCCGTAATATGGTCCATATATTGAATTTCTCCGTCTTTTTCTTCATAGGTTTCACCTTCTACACCCATATAGTACAATTTAGCGCCTTCTTCACTGTAGAAATAGTCCATCCAGCGAACTGCAGCTTCTGGATTTTCATTTTCACTTGTAACAATGAAGTTAGCTGTATCCCATACTGAAGGTGATATCTTAGTGTAATCCTGATGACCATCCGGTCCTTCAAGTGCTGCTAAACTATCATATTGCTCTCCAACTTCTTCTCCAAATAAATCAATAGGATCATAGAATACCATGCTCGCATATTGGTTTTCGGAGGCATTTGAAAGGAACTGTCCCCATTCGATTGTGAATATATTCTCATCAATCAAACCTTCATCATACAATTTGTGAATATATTCAAGTTCTTTCTTGTAATCATCTTCTACTGGATAGAAACGTACTTTACTTGGATCTTCTGGATCTGCATCAATATTTTCATTGACATAACCAGTATTCATAATGCCAAATGATCCGGACAACCATTGCACCAATTCATCAATTACGGTACCTCCATAAGGAACTGTGTCACCATTTCCTGCAGGATCCAGTTCTTTAACCGCTTTCAAATATTCATAGAATTCGTCCGTTGTTTCTGGCATATCCATATCTAATTCTTCTAACCATTCCTGATTAATCCATGGACGAGCACTTAAACGTAGAGATAAAAAATCCTCTTCAATTAGTGCTGGCATGGAATAAATATTACCATCCGGGAACGTAATCGCTTTACGAATACTCGGATCTTCTTCCATCAACTCTGTTAAATTTGGTGCATACTCCTCAATCAAATCGTTTAAAGGTACAAAAGATTCTTGTGAACCATATTTTAATAAGTCAGCATTAGACATTTCAGAAAGGAAGAATACATCTGGCAACTCATTACTACCAAGTGCTAGGTTCCTTTTCTCATCCAATGCATCCGGATTTTGCAAGTCCCATTCTACATTGATATTTGTCATATCACGATATTCATTCCAAATTAAAATATCATTCCAGTCATTATCTTCGTTCTGTGCAGGTTTATTTGCGAAAATCGTCATATCAAATTCTTCGTCCACAATCGGCATACCCGATTCATTTACATTACCACTCTCAGCATCGGCAGTTTCATTATTATTATCATTAGATGCACCTTCGTTATTTCCACCGCAAGCAGCCAAAAGCAATAAAACGGAAATAATTGCTAAAAATAATAACCAATTTCTCTTTCTCAACGTATGAACCTCCCCTTTATATTCTTTGATTAAAGCTTATCTCTTTGCGCCTTGTGCCTGTAAGATGTAGACATTTCACCCCCTTTAAAGAGTATTTGTAAACCCTTATCGTGGTTCATAAAATTGGACGCATACTGGTTGATCCAGATTGTAATGTTGATGATATACCTTAACTCTTTCTTTTAGTTGGATAATGGTTAGTTCATTTGTATGCTCATTGGCAACAACCAAGGAGTTGTAATCAGGAGTTGGAGTGAAGTGACGAGGCCACTCCCCTTCCAACTTAATCCAATCCTTTCTAACTAATCCTCCCCTTGGCTCTACTGTATAAGTCAAGATAGAATGGTGACCCCGATTAGAGACATACACTTCATTGAAAGCTTCATTCATCTCAATTGCCGCACCATGATTATCACCGGTATACGATACTGGCACTGTCGGCAACACTTGAACCAGCTGAATATCTGTCATTTCGTCATTGTAACGATATACTAGCACTGAATTGTGATATTCATTTACTACATAAAAGACATTTAATTTTTGATGAAATGTTAACTCTCTCGGACCACAATGTCTAGGCAAGTTAAGTGTTTGTACGAATTGAAAAGTTCCATTGTCTTTCAACTCGAAAATTCGAAGCTTACTTTGACCGATATCTGTCGCTATATATAAACTCGTATCCCTCACCCTGCGTATTGTATGAATCCTAGATACTTGATTATCTTTTGTCTCGGAAAATGCGATATAGTCTAGTTGTTCACCAATAGCACCATCTTCGTCTAACTTATAAGCAATGATACTTCCATTGCCGTAATTAGCTACTAATAGTATCTTTTTTTCTAGATTGACCTCCACATAACAAGGCGCACCTTTCGTCGGTTTGCGATTCAATTCTACTAATTGTTGCTGTTCTCTATTTATTTGGAAGCTTACCACTTCACCATTTTCTACTTCGCTGATTACATATAGTCGATGATTATCTGCATCCAAGTCTAAATAAGATGGATTGTCAACTCCAGAAGCTGCAATTATTTCATCAATCTCATTGGTTATCGGATTATACTTCAACCAATGAATAGCAGTGGAATTTGCTTCACCATAACAACCAACAAACAACTCTAATTCACTCATGTACATCTCCTTTTAATAAATTGGCAACACATGAAAGAACACATTTGGCGTCGCCATTCGGTAGTAATAACTGCTCCATCCCAATGTCGATCCTTGTTCAACAGAAGGAGAATAATATAGTCGCTCCTCTTCTAACTCTTCTATACGCTCTACATTTCCCGTTAAATAAGCATCAATTCTAGATATCGCAGTTTCTAAACGATTCACCGCTCCACCGTATCGAATATCGATTACTTCAAATCCAAATGCTTTATTAATTTTCATCCATTGTGAACGATGAGCATCGCGCAATTTTTGTATTCTTGTTATAATTTCCGGCAACACTTCATTTCTTAATTGTAAAAGCGTTGCTTGATCCTCATGATCATACGCAGCTTTTAATTGATTTCCCACATTAGCCTTTAACGCAAGAACAGAACATACTCTTTCTGGCACATCAAAAATAAAATCCAATTCACTGTTAGCATTGCGTATTTTACGAATTTTGCTCGACAGCGTTTCATAATATTCTCCAACCGGCAAACCTTCTACATGTTTATCAAATACACCAAGTAACACATCCTGCCATAATAAAAACTTAGATGGATTTGTCTGCTCGTAACTCTCTTTTGCAGTTCCTGGTGGTCTGTTTAATTCGCTTAGTATAAGAAATGCCTCCGTATCAACTCCAGTACAAAATGCAGTCCGCTTTCTCCATGCCTCCTCATCTACATTTTCATGATAGGCATGTTCGGCATAATATTGCAGTCCTGCCAACGCATGAAATGGTGTCGTTTCTTGTCCATCATCCCCCCACAAAGTTGCAAATACATCTTGAATTCCAGCCTTTTTACAACTACTTAAAGCAGCTTTATTCGCAGCCTGTGACAAATGATAATCCGTGCCGAATGTATTCCATATCCATACACCGCCTGCAAAAGCCGGTCTTTCATGAAAAGCTTTATGCTGATTAAAAATGCTCTCATAATGGGATGTATCATTAGAGTTATATTGCCAATACATCAATTGCACATCATTAGGTGTATTCTCAACTATATAATCAGGAATCTCCGTTTCTTTTGAATAATTGTCTCCTGTTTCTGAGGCAAGCTTTAAAAACATATCACTCCACATTACTGCATCTAAACCTAATGTACTGGTAATGGAGAGAACTCTTTTTAAGTGATTGGCCATTAATGTAAAACGATCTTTATGACCATGCATGTTGAGAAATCTTCCTCTTCCTGTTTCTTCCGCTTCATCCATCCCAATATGGATGCGCCTACTTCTAAAACAAGAGGATACTGAACTAATCATACGTTCTAAAAGATCATATGTCGGTTCACTTTCTAACAACAATGCACCACGTGTATCTTTGTACTTGAAAGCTGCATCCCACTTCAGAAACTCTTCCAAGTGTGCCAATGTTTGGATACAAGGAATAAGCTCAATTCCAAATTGATTAGCATAATCATCATATTGTTTTAATTCCTGCTGAGAATATCTACCACGCATATATCCAAAATATGGTTCACCTTTTACTTCATATGTATCTTCCATATAGAGCATGGCAGCATTAAATCCCATTATCGCCAGTCTATGTATCATACTTTTGAAAGCCTTTTCATTCATGACCGCATTTCTAGACATATCAAACATCGGTCCAACTGTTTGAAATTGTGGTGTTTCTTCAATCGAAATTATATTATTTCCTTCTGCTAATTGTTCTAGCAACAAACCGAACCCGCGAAAAAAGTGATGTGTTTTTTGATAAGTAATGCTCGCTTGATTATTTTCGCATGTAACTTTTAATGAAGTTTGATCTGATTGTTGTACAGCATGCAAAGTTACAGGAGCTTCTTCAGATAGGGTAAAATGATAGGTTTCTTGCAATGCCTTTACGGCAGATTCCATAGAGGAGCTAACCCCCTCCAAACGAAATTCCATTTAATTGCCACCGCCTTTTTAAAATTTGTATGATACGTAATTCATTTATTGATTATAACGTTATAACAAATTTCATACGAAGTCAAGCTTTTTTTCAGAAAATAAAATTAATTTTATCTAAAATAATTACTTTTTATTCGTTATTTTCGTATAATTTAAAGTAGGTTTACCGTTGTGTGGTTAGGGCGAAATCACATTATATGTACTAGTTAATTGAATAATAGGAAAAACATCTAAAAATATTTGCTTTATTAATTATATAAAATTTCAAAAATTGACGACTAGTTGGTAGAATATAGAAGAGGTGAACTAAATATGAACAAGCAGTATCTGTATATTGCATTAAGAGTACTGATCGTTATACTAGCAGTGATTGTTGGACTTTACGCAGTTTATTTTATTGGCAGGCTTGTTATACCTTTTATTATTGCCTTTCTAATTGCATTAATTTTAAATCCAATTGTTGAATTTTTAGAACGAAATACTAAATTACCTCGTGCATATGCCGTAATTGTTGCAATACTATTGGTTACGGGAGTTATATCAGGCATTATTGCATTATTAGTTAACGAAATTGTTCAAGGGTTTGCTTACATGTCCTCAGTTATGCCGGAACATTATCAAGATTTCAAAGCTTTTTTGGAAGACTTCTATATGACAAAAGTTTCACCTTTTTATAGTGACCTCATTGATAAATTCCAGGGGTTGGATGAAAGTCAAAAAAGCACTATTATGGAAAGTGCTCAAATGGTAGGAGAAAGGTTGACAGATACACTTAGTTCATTTTTCCAAGCAATTGGTAATGGTATATATGCAGTGGTTAAAAGTTTACCTACCATCATAACAGTACTCGTTATTTCATTGCTTGCCTCATTTTTTATTAGCAAAGATTGGAACCGAATTATACATATGATTCGTGCAAAGATCCCTGTCAAAGTACAAACACGAATCAATGGAATTTATGATGGATTGTATCGCGCGCTTTTTGGGTATTTAAAGGCAGAATTTAAGATTACTTTTATTTCTGCAGTGATTGTTTTAATCGGTCTTTTAATACTAGGTGTTGAGCATGCATTGACCATTGCACTTATTATTTGGCTAATAGACTTTTTACCATATATCGGTGCTATAATTATCTTTTTACCTTGGTCTATTTATGCATTTTCAACAGGGGATATATTTCTTGGAACAGGTTTGGCGATTTTGTACGGTCTTATCGTACTACAGCGTCAACTAATCAAACCAAAAGTATTATCATCCAGCCTTGGTATCAGTCCGCTGATGACTTTGCTTACTATGTATGCAGGTTTTAAATTACTTGGATTTGTTGGGATTATACTTGGTCCACTTCTATTTATTTTATTAAAAACATTCCATGAGACTGGAATTTTACGTGATATATGGCGATTCATTCTTGGAACAAGAGGAAAGATTGAGAGATAATGATTGAAAAAGGAAAATAAAAAACGACTCCCCAGCCAATGGAGAGTCGTTTTTCATTTCATTTTGTCTGGCAGTAGTTGGAGGGTGTTATTCAACATATCAAGCTTCCCTTCAATCCGATGCAATAAATAGAAAGTAATTGCAATCGGAAAACTTAGTTCCGTGATAAATGTAATCCATGCTTCCAACGTCCTCTCCTCCTTTGTTTAAATGAATAAGTTAAGATAAGCCGGTACAGCAATCAGCGGTACCGGCGAAATTTTCCATCTTAGGAACTGAATTCTATATCAGTTACCGTTCGTTCAACAATACGTGCCTCTACTTTCTTTACTAGCCTGCCACCAGAGGTCATAAACAAATCTTGTTCGACAATTTCATCCATAGCATTTTCAACCGCTTCTGCATCAGCTGGTTCTATAGGATTGTCAATCGAATAAGTCGACTTTTTACCATCTTCATTTTCAAAAATTAACTCCAACCTCTTCATCGTACCCCTCCTTTTCCGTGTAGTTTTCACATCGTCCTTTATTCCTCATCAATTAATGATGTGTCGCCACGATTAATCTCATGTAGCGGTAGTTCTTGCAATTGTGCTACTGCTGTACCGACTGCATATAACTGGTCAGCACTTGCATCCGAGACAACGTTATTAAACGTTTTAGTTTTATAAACTGGTTTTCCGCTATCTGGATGTGTCCCATTTTCAAAGATGAGTCGCAGCTGTGATTTAATAATGCTTGCTGTTGCCATTTTGCATCACCTCGCTTTCACCCTTACAATCGGGAGACCTCCATATAAAAGTGTCAAGTGAAGTAAAAAAAATCAATACAAAAAAGGTACACAGCATTTAACTGCATACCCTTGAATTGTTTGCGAGACTTACGGTTACCGATTATAATATTTTTTTACTACTTATAGTAAGGAGCGAGGAGTTAAAATCAGTTACGATCATTTCTTTTTAATAAAGCTTTCCAAGCGAAAGCAAATAATGGCAATATCCGTTTAAACCGTGCAGGTTGCTGTAGCAGTCGATACAGCCATTCAAGACGAAGTTTAATCCAAAAAGATGGTGCTCGTTTTACCTTTTCTGCATAAATGTCAAAACTACCACCAACTCCAATAAAAACACCTTTTGAAAAGTGACTCCAATGAGTTGCAATCCATTCTTCCTGTTTAGGGAAGCCGAGTGCTGCGAAAACAAAATCTGGTGCGGCGTCACGCACTTGTGCTACAACTTCTTCATCATCCAAATCAAAGTATCCGTGATGTCTCCCTGCGACTTGTAAATTCGGATATTTTATTTTAATTTTTTCTACAGCGACTTCATTTACCCCTTTTGTACCTCCAAGAAAAAAACAAGAATAACCTTCTTTATCAGCTAATTGCAACATTTCATCCATCAATTCCACACCAGCAATCCTCGACGCTAGTGGCTGCTTTTTCCATTTAGCAGCCATTAAAATACCAACACCATCCGGTACAATATAATTGGCTTTATGTAAAATAGCTGCGTAATGATCATTTTTATCAGCTTCCATCACTATTTCTGGGTTCGCAGTCACAATAAAACATTTATCAGATTGAATTGTCACAGGTTCGACAATATTTTGCATGAAATCATTCATCGTTGCATCCACAAACGGAATGCCCATAATCCTAGTTTTGGAGATTGTATTCGGCATTTCACAACAGCCTTTCTTCGACAATTTATACAAATTATTTTACTATTTACTAATACCATAAAAAATAGTATGATATAAGTTAGCATTATACTATAGTAGATTATTATAAAAAAATACAACTTTTATTATATAGTACCATGATTTTGTTTTTGTTATCCAGTCAATTGGCAAGTTTGAACTTGAAAGGAATAGGTGTATTTTAACCATGAAAAATCATACACGAACCAAACGAAGAAAAAAGCGTGTACTCAAAAAACGTATATTTATTATTATTCCGTTGTTACTCGTAGCAATTATCGGTGGACTATATTTGTTTCACCTAAATTCCACAGCTAAATCGGCTGCGAATGAAGCACATGATGATAATAGTGTTTATAAAAATAAAAAATCAGATTTACGTGACAAGATGCCAGATCCAAAATTCGACAATGTATCCATTCTTATGATGGGTGTCGATTCTGGCGAAGGGGATAAACGGGACAAAGATGATGAAGCAAGAACCGATGCATTGATGTTAGCAACATTGAATAAAGATGATAAAAGTGTCAAATTATTAAGTATTCCACGTGATTCCTATGTATATGTTCCAGAAGTAGGTTACGAAACAAAGATTAACCATGCACATTCATTTGGCGGTCCAAAAGCAACCATTGATACTGTAGAAAATTTACTTGGTATTCCGGTTGACTATTATGCACGAATAAATTTTAGTGCCTTCATGGATGTTGTCGATGCAGTGGATGGAGTTACGGTTGATGTGCCTTATGAGTTTACGGAACAGGATTCCAGCGATAAACCAGATAAAGTTCATTTATATGAAGGTGAGCAGGAACTAGACGGGGAAGAAGCTCTTGCTTTTGCACGCACAAGAAAGATGGACAGTGATGTTGAACGAGGGAAACGTCAGCAAGAAATTTTGCAAGCTTTACTAACAAAAGCATTATCCGTTAAATCTGTATTAAAATACGATGATGTTATTGATTCTATAGGTAAAAACATGAAAAC
>DATGUH010000076.1:0-5540 GCA_035301445.1 Pseudogracilibacillus sp.
AATAGTAGCGTCTATTTGCTATCCTTTACTTCATGGGATATACTGTAATTTGATTATGTGGGTTCAATTATAATGGAGGTAATCATCATGACAACATTAAATAAATCCAATATTGCAGAGATCATCCGCGAACGTCGTGCTGTAAAGAAAAATTACACAGATAAACCGGTTGAAGAATCTGTCGTTCGTGAATTATTAGAAGACGCTGTTTGGGCGCCAACACACGGTATGCGTCAACCGTGGCGCTTCATTTTCGTACCACAAGAAAAGCTTCCAACATTCGCAAAAAAAGTTGCTGCTACTTATTCAGAAGACATGCAACAAAACCGAGAAGACTATTTGAATGAACCGAATGCTATTCTTGTTGTCGTTATGGAAGAACCTGAAGCACAAAAACAATGGGACGAGAATTTCGGTGCTACAGCTAGTATGATTCAAAATCTTTGGCTACTAGCTTGGGAACAAGATTTGGGTATGGTTTGGAAAACAAATCCTCATGTGTATGATCCTGAAGTGGAGGATATTCTTGATGTAGAAGATCACGAAAGAATTGTCGGCTTCATTCATATGGGCTACTTTGATAGAATGCCTATTAAGAAGCATAGAATTTCTGTTGATGATAAATTTCAAACTTATCAAGGATAATTAAATACAGGATACTGTTTCTAAGTCGTGAAAAGCTTAGCTCAAACAGCAATCTGATTCGCACAAAAAACGCTTGGTTACTGATCCAAGCGTTTTTTTAATTTCATATCGACTCTACTATACAAAACATTATTCATCTTTGATAGGTGTAAGTACGGTGCTTTGATGTGAAATTCCAGCACCTCCTAGTTCGCTCTGTGCCTGCATTATATAAGGCGTACCATCGATTATAAAGTGGCCGTTTTGCTTGTATTCCACTTCCTTCCCTTGATTTTCCAACTCTTGCTTAATAGCGCCAGCTTGCTTATCAGGATTCTCAAAGCGTGAATCCAAGTCCAGTTTAATATCTCCCTTTTTAGAACCTAAAATCCATTTAAAACCAAACACAATAACGAAAAAGACAACAATTGCCAAAACAACATCTAACATTATTTATTCCTCCCTCTATCTTTACAAATTTCTTTCTAATACTGCTCGTAAGTTCTGTACATATTTCATAGATAGAACATCACTTATGTATACTGCTTCGTTTTTATTGCTCCATTTGTAAAGCAAAGTGTAATTTATATACCTTACTATGCATTAATATTTCACAAAACGTTTCCTTTTTAGTTTTATCTTTTTAACAGCACCCTAATATACATATACCCGAATTACCATATTATTAACGTAAAAAATAGCAACCTTTTCGCTCCCATCTTATTGCAGTGCGATAAGATTTATTCTCTTTTGTTTTAAGTTCGATAATCAGGGAATGAGCGTTTATTAATGCTTTTTTTATTATTCATGTTTTTAGTCTTGCTCCCTTTCTTCCACCTATATTAACTAAGAGAGCATAATAAAATCTAACTTCCCTCTTGACTTTCTTAAAAGTATCCTTTAATATGATTTGTAATCAAATAACTGAGCGATGATAAAGAATAGTAATCCTTGGTAAATCACTTTAGAGAGTCAGTGGCGCTGAGAACTGATGTGATACTTGGATGAATGGACTTTAGAGCATTCAAACCGAAACTTGCCTTTTAATAACCATTGCATTATTAATTGGGTGCAAACAGTAGGCTTTGACGGATTTCATCTTTTTTCGTTAATAAAAGATACCGGGCAGTACATCAACTTCCCGGACTTGAGTGAGCTTTTTATAAGCTAACAAAGGTGGTACCGCGAATTCCTCGTCCTTTTTATACGGATGAAGGATTTTTTTATTTTCATTCATCATACAACTTAAATCATTGCGTAAGAAGAGTATGTTTCCTACAGGGCATTATAGAGAGCTTGGAATTGGTGAGATCCAGGTATGTTCCAGGATGCAGAATGGACTTACAAGAGTTTCCTTGAACATCTAAAAAGATAATTAGAGGAAAACGGATTTCCAACGTTATATGGATAGAATATCGGAATGCATTTCCCGTATTCGAAAAGAGATGGAGTTTAAGTTCACTCCGAACTTGAGGTGGCACCGCGATGAACCGTCCTCTATAAGCACTGGTATGTGTTTATAGAGGTTTTTTTATTATATACGAAAAGAGGAATCGAAATGACAAAACAACCCTTGACTTTTAAAATGATAACAAAAAATGCAGATATGCTTACTCCCGTTGGTATTTTTAAACGATTGATAGGTGAAAAAAAGTTCTTGCTAGAAAGTTCTTTTCAACATGATACAAAAGGTAATTATTCATTCATAGGTGCCAATCCATACGCTGAAATAACCGGTGTCGATAACAAGACAACTTTTACAGATTTTAAAACCAATACAACTACTCATTATGATATGAACGTATTAGATTATTTCAAAATGCATTTCCCAAAACAAAACAATGATCTACCACTACCATTTACAGGCGGCGCAATTGGTTACACAGCTTATGATGCTATTAGAGCGTATGCGGATATTGGGGATGAGTTGCCTGATGACATCCATACACCTGATCATCATTTTATGCTTTATCAAACCATCATTGCTTACGAACATCGGACGGAAACGGCTTATATTATTACAAATAATATAAATGATGAAACGGAAGATGAAATGAAAAAACTATTACAAACAATTAGCAATCAGCTTGATGAACAAATTCCATCACCGGATCCGGATATCAACCCTGTTTATTTTAAAGCACTGTTGACTAAATCATCTTTTATGGAAAAGGTAAACCAAGCAAAAAATCACATAGCAAATAATGACGCAACTCAAATTGTACTTTCTCAGCGTATGATTGCTGACTTTGATGAAGACCCTTTTAGTTTTTACAGGTATTTACGTAGTGCGAATCCTTCACCATATATGTTTTATATTGATTATTCCGATTATTTAATTATCGGATCTTCTCCTGAAAGCTTGATACAGACAAATGGGGATCAGGTCATTACCAATCCGATTGCAGGTACACGGCCAAGAGGAGCTTCTATAACAGAGGATAAACGTTTAGAACAAGAGCTATTAAATGATAGAAAAGAAATAGCTGAACATGAAATGCTCGTAGATCTTAGTAAAGGTGACTTTGCTCCGATTTGTAAACAGGAGTCGATTACCACTCCAGTTTACAAGCAAGTAATGCATTATGAACATGTGATGCATATTGTATCCGAAGTACATGGCCAGTTAAAAGTAGGTAAAACATGTTTCGATGCACTCATCGCTTGTTTGCCAGCCGGCACTGTTTCAGGTGCTCCAAAAGTACGCGCCATGCAAATTATTAATGAGTTAGAAGAAGTGAAGAGAGGATTTTATGCCGGTGGGATTGGATACATTGATTTTAATCATGATATGAACATTGCGATAGCTATCCGTTCAATATTAATTAAGGACCAAAAAGCTTATTTACAGGTTGGAGCAGGTATTGTAGCTGACTCTGTTCCAGAAAAAGAATATGAAGAAACTTTGCATAAGGCAAAATCGCTTACCGATATACATGGTCGATCAAAAGCTGAAAGGACTGGATAAATGATGAAAGACATTTTAAATAAATTGCTCGATAATCAGAATTTGACAATTGAAGAAATGAAAAACGCGACGGTTAAGTGTCTGGAGGAAAATGCGGACGATGCGCAAATAGCCGCTCTTTTAACAGCGTTACGTATGAAAGGTGAAACAGCTGATGAAATGGCTGGCATGGTTGAAGTCATTCGCGCACAGTCTGAACTGGATGACTTGTATATTCCAAACATTATGGATAACTGTGGTACAGGGGGAGACCAATCAAACAGTTTCAACATTAGTACAACAACTGCATTTGTACTTGCCGGAGCTGGTGTTACTGTCGCAAAACATGGAAACCGTAGTATTTCCAGTAAAACAGGTAGTGCAGATGTTTTAGAAGAACTTGGCGTTTCCCTTACGATGACAAAAGAGCATACAGAAGCAATGTTGAAAGAAAATAAAATTAGTTTCTTATTCGCACCACATGTCCATACAAAATTACGTCCATTTATGAAAGTAAGAACAACACTTGGTCTGCCAACTATTTTTAATTTAATTGGTCCACTTACAAATCCAGTGAACTTGGACTCTCAATTGCTTGGTGTTTACCAACGAGATAAGTTAGTGGTCATTGCTGAAGCATTAAAAAAATTAGGACGCAAAAGAGCCGTCGTTCTAAACGGTGCAGAATATATGGATGAAGCATCTTTGGCTGGAGACAATCACCTCGTACTGCTTGAGGATGGTCACATTACTTCTTTTACCCTTCACCCTGAAGAGCTTGGATTACCTGTTTATAACAGCGATGCCATTCGTGGTGGAAATCCAAAGGAAAATGCGGCTATTTTAAAAAGTGTACTCTCCAATGAACAAGGTCCTTATTTAGACACGGTACTCTTAAATGCTGCAATAGGATTGTTCGCAAATGGGAAAGCAGATGATATTAAACAAGGAGTGGATATTGCGAGAGAAAGCATTGCATCTGGTGCGGCAATGGAAAGATTAAATAACCTTGTTCAGTACAGCAAAAATTTAAAACGTGAGGCGATATAAATGACTACTATTTTAGATAAAATTATCAAAGAAAAGCAAAAGGAAGTTGTAAAGCTTAAAAAACAGCCATTTAATTATACTGATTCCCCCTATACAGGGCCAACCTTTGCAGAATTAGTACAAAAGAATAAGAACATGTCGATGATTGCAGAAATCAAACGAGCCTCCCCTTCAAAAGGGTTGATTAATGGCGATGTTGATCCAGCACAGCAGGCGAAAGTGTATGAAGCTAATGGAGCAAGTGCAATTTCTGTGTTAACAGATGCACCTTTCTTCCAAGGGACAATGGATGATTTGAAAAGTGTACGAGAAGCAGTAAACATCCCTATTTTATGTAAGGACTTTATCATCGATTCCATCCAAATTGATCATGCCAAAGCTGCGGGAGCAAATATTATTCTATTAATTGCAGCGGCACTCGATGACGATACAATGAAGTCATTATACGACTACGCTGTTGCTAACAATCTAGAAGTCATTTGCGAAGTACATCACGAATCTGAAATGGAAAGTGTATTGGAGTTAAATCCACGCTTAATTGGTGTAAATAATCGGGATTTAAAAACATTTAACGTTGACTTAACGACAACGGCCCGTGTTGCTGAATCAGCAATAAATTCAGACGCCATTTTAATTGGCGAAAGTGGCATCAAAGATCAATCAGACGTAGAAACACTTGCTAAAGCAGGTGCAGAAGCTATTTTAATTGGAGAAACATTAATGAGTGCAGATAATGTTCCACAAAAAGCTCAAGAAATGCTTATCCCACTTAGCAAGAAAGCAGGCACTCGCTTATGAAGGTGAAAATTTGCGGTATTCGTACAATTGAAGATGCTAAATTTGCTGAAGCAAACGGAGCAGATTTTATTGGTTTTGTTTTCGCTCCGAGTAAACGACGTGTATCTATTGAAGAGGCAGC
>DATGUH010000077.1:0-13321 GCA_035301445.1 Pseudogracilibacillus sp.
ATCTAATTCATATTTTTTATGTTGTTTATCATTGTGATCGACTACATAATAAAATAAAATCCCTCCAAGAAAACTTGCAAATAATATTCCAATGGAGAGCATCACGGAATTCAGTGGCATAGATTATATCTCCTAGTCTTCCTTCATTTATATTCATTATATCTGAAAAAATAATGAAAAAAACGTTTCTGCTCACTTAATAAAAAGTTTATTTAACAGCTATTATGTTTAATCACGCATTCAGTAGGATGGGAGAGTATATCGCATTCAAAATTGTTCTCTTCACTGAGTTCATAACAATTGTGAAAGCAAGCTTGCGAGTCTTTGTTGGGTGATTTCACGATTTAGAGAACTGCTGGATAGCGCCAGCGGTTCTTCATTGGACGATTTCACGGTTTAGTGAACTGCCAGCTCAAATCATTGTATCTCCTCAGGTTTATAAAAGCTAGTCCACCTCTACTTAATCTCAAAAAGTGTTTTGGGTACATCAATCACGCTTCATTCAATGATTGATGTACCCAAATAATTGATCATACTCCACTTCTTCCAGTATTTATGTTAGATAATGTTTATTCAGCCAAGACATCATTGTATTCGGATGTCCTAGTCATTTTTTTCTCTATATAAGGACAGGTTGGTATGATTTTTAAATTCTCTTTACGTGCAAAATCAATTAGATGATTAAACAATTGTCCAGCGACACCTTCTCCTCTCCACTCTTCCGGTACAAAAGTATGATCAGCAATGATGGTGTTCGCATCCTTATCTTTATAGGTTAGCTCTGCTTGAATATGCTCTTCATCTTCACCAATAAAAAATTTATGGTTTCCTTTTTTAATCTCTCTCATGATTGGTTCCTCCTTTTTTATGAATGAATAATTTTTCCCTTGCTTGTGTTGTTAGCTTATTCAAGATATTTTAGTTCCGTTTGGCAGTTGTTCATCTGGTGAAAGTAAAACAACATCACCTGTTTCCGGCACACCACCTAGTACAAGAACTTCCGATTTAAATCCTGCAATCCGCATTGGTGGAAAATTAACGACTGCTGTTACCTGTCTTGAAACCAAGTCTTCGGGTTGATATCTTTTTGTGATTTGTGCAGAAGATTGTTTCACCCCTAATTCTCCAAAATCAATTTCTAATTTGATGGCTGGTTTCTTTGCTTCTGGAAATGGTTTGGCCGAAATAACCGTCCCAACTCTGAGATCTACTTTTGTAAAATCGTCTATAGATATCATCGCTTCTCCCCCCTTACAGGCTTGTATCAATATTATTTTTCTTTATTTAATTCATTCTCATAAACTCGCTTAGCTTCTTCTTCTGATTTTTTATCTATAAAGAAAGTAATTGCAGCTTCGCATAATGCATAAGTACCTGCACTTGCAATTGTTCCGGATATTACACTTCCTGCACCAGGAAAAATCTTTACCAATTGTCTGGATATAGTCCGTAATGCCATACCAATTCCAACATTAACACCCATGGCTCCTAAAAACTGAACGATTGTTTTTTGATTCATTTTTCTTCCGCTAATCATTGCAATCGTTCCTACCATGGATAATTGCAGTCCAGTAATAACGGGCATGTCAGCTACTGGAATAGGTGCAGCGCCAACAACACCTGTAACGGTCATTACACTTTTCCCGACATTACGGGCGAGTTTTTTTTGGACTGCTTTTACTTTTGATAATTTGGCAATAATGACTTGTGCTTCTTTGGGTAGTTCTGTAATTAAATAATCAAGCAATAAATCAATATTCCATCTACGATCATAGGCAATCTGACCATCTTCAAATTCAATATAAGCACAAACAGGAATCACATTGACAGGCGAAGTAATAATATCGCCTATTTTTTCTTCCAACATTGAAACAGTAGCATTGATATTTTCTTGCTTTTTTGGATGATCAAATGGTGGCTCACTGGCCGAAACAGGTGCAAGCTCGTCCACTTGTGTCACAATACCTACAATTGGTACATCATAGGAATGTTGCTCGGTAATTTCCTTTTTTAATTGTAAAAGTTGCTTGATATCGTCATCTAGCCTAGCTCCAGCCTCTTTCCCTTTACAAAGAAATAAAATAACATCTGGACATTTCGTACTGATTGAGCGTTTTACTTCTTCAACCGGATCTTCCGTTAATGCTGCTTCTTCCGGTTGATGGGACTCTCCTAATCCACGTGTATCCAAGATATCGATACCACCGAGATCATTTTCAAATAAGTACCATTTACCACTGCCAGTTTGTGATTTATAATCGCCAACTTCGGCTCGGTCTTCACCGAAAATAGCATTAATTAAACTGGATTTCCCTGCCCCCCTCCTACCGACTACGGCTATCCTTGCAGGTCTTGCTCCTACAACAAAAGACCGCAATCCTTTAACTTCCTCTCTAATTTTAGTTTTATTTTTATTTGACGTTTTTGACCGATCAACATTTTTTAATATAAATTTAAATAAATCGTCCATTTGATCAATCATATTCTTTTTATTATCCATATGACCAGTCCTTTAACATGTAATACAATATTCATTTGTATATTTCCTCTTATTCTACATGATTCCCGGACTTTTTTGAAATAACCATCGTTTTATGAACATAAATCATTCATTATTTATATATCTAAAACTTCATATTTCGTTTATTTTTTGGGATACGTTAAGGTATGTCTGTTTCCATTTCTAATTTCTGATTTTTATTAATACCAAACACAGAGTAATGGATGATAATCTCTGGATTAGTTTGCATTTTACTATGATTACTTTCCATTTGTAAGGACATATCTGGCTGATGTTTTTTCACCATTACTTTTCCAAAATCGGTTGCATTTTTTTCGACAGCATTTGCTGATATATGTGAATCAATTAAGTCCATTTCTTCTTCCTTGTTCAATTTTACTGAATGAATTTTTGGCGTTCCTAGTCCCTTCCACACAAAGAAACTTTCTAATCTTGAATCATCTTTTGATAAATTAGCCGAAACTTGTTCAAAATGCCCCTGATTTAACAGAATAAAGACAATCAATACTAAAGGAATCGCAATAGCAACTGTAACTGGATACAGAGTGCGCCGGAGCTTCACCGATACCTCCTCCTTTTAATAACCTATATATTATATGCCCTTTTCAAAAGGCTGTTACTCTTTTTAAATTAATTCTATTTATGTCAGTAACTTTACATACATTCATTCTTCCCCCATAATAAAAATATAGGCTATGTTCGAAAATTCACTTTATGGATAAAGGAGCATAAGAAAAATGACTGATACTTTTGACGTTTTAAACCCCGCAAATGGTTCTGTCATACAAACCATTACACGAGACAGTGAAAAAGCGATTGAAGAGAAATTAGAAAAAGGATATAAAGCATTTAAAAAATGGAAGAAAACAAATGCACACGAACGATCCAAGCTTTTAAAGGACTGGTCTGCATTAATTCAAAAACATAAAGAATCTATTGCAAAAGTTATGACGGAGGAAAATGGTAAACCACTTGCTGAATCGAGAGGGGAAGTGGATTATGCAACTAGTTTTATTGACTGGTATGCAGAAGAAGCAAAGCGCACTTACGGTCGATTGGTTCCTACACATGCAGATAACAAACGAATACAAGTAACAAAAGAACCAATTGGACTTGTCGCAGCAATTACACCATGGAATTTCCCAGCAGCGATGATGACAAGAAAAGCAGCACCAGCTCTTGCTGCAGGGTGCACTTTCATTTGTAAGCCGGCAGAAGCAACCCCATTAACGACGATTCGTTTAATTGAATTAGCACATGAGGCAGGTTTTCCAGTCGATGTTGTTCAATGTATTAACGCAAAAGGAAGCACGGCAGGAGACGCTTTTACTGGCAGTAAATATGTAAGTAAAGTTACATTTACTGGTTCTACTAATGTAGGAAAATCATTAATTAGAAAGAGTGCTGATACCGTCAAAGCCGTTACAATGGAACTAGGTGGACATGCGCCTGTCATTGTTGCTAAAGATGCTGACATTGATCTCGCCGTAGAGCAAACAATTGCCAGCAAGTTTAGAAATTCAGGTCAGACTTGCATTTGTGCAAATAGAATATTTGTTCATGAATCCATCGCAGAAGAATATGCTGATAAACTCGCTGCTAAATCAAAAGAGCTCGTCGTTGGTAACGGGCTAGATGAAAACACAGCGATTGGTCCTATTATAAATGAAGATGGCTTCGACAAAATTGTTTCACAAATTGACGATGCAATTGAAAAAGGGGCGAAATTACGAAGTGGTGCAACTTATAACGCCGATAGAGAAAGTCAATACTTCTTTGTAGATCCAACTATAATCAGTAATGTTACTGATGAGATGGATATAATGCATGATGAAACATTTGGCCCTGTTGCTCCTATAACTACCTTTTCAAGTATAGATGAAGCAATTCAAAAAGCGAATGATACACCATTTGGGCTAGCAGCTTATTATTTCACAAATGATTACCGTACAGGTCAATATATATATGAACATTTAGACTATGGTGTTATCGGTTGGAATGATGGTGGTCCATCAGCTGCACATGCACCATTCGGTGGATTTAAGGAAAGTGGACTCGGACGTGAAGGCGGAAGTGAAGGTATCGAACCCTATTTAGAAACGAAGTACTTGTCAATTGGCGGTTTTAATGCATAATATCGTTTCGTTGACAATCCATGGGTCGTAACATTTGATCCATGGATTATTTAATGTACTAACATTTATATTTACATTACAAAGGTATGCTACAATAATCATAGTATTTAAGAGGAGTGAATTTATAATGAATACAATCACGTTGAATAATGACGTTATTATGCCGCAACTCGGACTCGGTGTATATAAAGTAACTAGCGGTGATACCTTTGATACCGTTACAACTGCACTTCATAATGGTTATCGTTCTATTGATACTGCACAATATTATGATAATGAAGAGGAAGTCGGCAAGGCTTTAAAATCATGCGACATACCAAGAGAAGAGTTATTTATCACTACTAAAGTTTGGAATTCTCATCATGGTTATGATCGCACAATAGAAGCTTTTGAAACGAGCCTTGATAAACTTGGACTGGACTATATAGACTTATACCTCATCCATTGGCCGGTGCCCGAACAAAACAAGTTTGTAGAAACATATAAGGCACTGGAAGAACTATACCGTACAGGAAAAGTACGCGCCATTGGAGTGAGTAATTTCCACATTCACCATCTAGAGCGCCTTTTGAAAGAATGTGATATTACACCAGCAGTTAATCAAGTTGAATGTCATCCTTATTTATCACAGAAAGAATTAAAAGCCTTTTGTAAAAAACACGATATCTTTATCGAATCTTGGAGTCCTTTATACCGTGGTGGGGAAATACTGGAGGAAACAGTTATTCAGGAGTTAGCAGACAAATATGGTAAAACACCTGCACAAGTTGTATTGCGCTGGCATTTACAACAAGATTCCATTATCATTCCTAAATCAGTAACTCCATCTAGAATAAAGGAAAATATTGATGTGTTTGACTTCCAATTAACAGATATTGAAATGGATCATATCTTCCATTTGGATAGTGGCAAACGAATAGGTGCTAATCCAGATGAAATGAATAAAATCGACTGAACATATTTAAAAAGCCGAGAATGAAGCACTGTAAATGTAGCTCCATCTCGGCTTTAATTGTAAATACATTCTACTAAACTATTTTTAAACTTGATATTGTTGGACTAAGCCGTTTAATTCTTCTGCCAATGTAGCTAAATGGCGGGAACTTGCAGAGACTTCCTCCATGGAACTGCTTGATTGTTCTGCAGATGCCGCAGTTTGCTCAACGCCAGCCGCAGATTCTTCAGAAACAGAAGCAATTTCCTCAATTGAATGTCCCATTTTTTCATTATTAGTGACGATTTCATTCAAGTTACTTGATACGACTTGAATATTATCAACCATTTCATTCACTTGATCTGTAATTTGTCCAAATGTCTTTTCTGTTAACTGTATTTCTTCTGTTCCTTGTTCCACTTCATGAAAGCCATTTTGTAAAGCTTCGGAGACGTTCTTTGATTCTTGCTGAATATTCGTCACGATTTCTGTAATATCTTTAACAGATAAACCAACTTGTTCAGCAAGCTTTCTTACTTCATCTGCAACAACCGCAAAGCCACGACCATTTTCTCCTGCTCTTGCAGCTTCAATGGCTGCATTTAGTGCCAAAAGATTCGTTTGTTCAGCAATTTCGTTGATGACTTCAACCAATTTAGTCACATTTTGCGCATGGTCATTTAAGGTTCCCATTTTGTCAACAGAGTCATGAACAATCGTATTAATTTTATTCATTTGTTCAGATGATGAACGCATCATTTCGCCACCATTTTCTGTTAGCGACAGAACTTTTTCGGAACTATTGTGAACAGCACGGTTATTATCATTTGTATGTTCAATTTTCTCTGTAAAAGAGCCCATATAATTCGTCAGATCACTTGCACTATTTGCTTGTATTTCTGCACCGGATGCTAGCTCCTCCATAGTTGAAGCTACTTGTTCTGTTCCAGATTTCACCTCATTTGCCGATTGAGTCAATTGTTCACTTTGACTAGAAACCATGGAAGATACTTCAGAAATTTTCTGCAACAATTCGCGATTATTCTCTGTCATCGTATTAGTTGATTCCGTAAGTCTAGCTGTTTCGTCATTACCTGCTACTTGTAATGGTTCTAAATTCAAGATCCCTTTTGAAACATCTACCATCCGCTCCATAACTCGGTGTATAGGGTTGGAAATGGTTCTAGCTGTTACAAGTGCAACAATGACACTCATAATCAAAATAATAAAGATTACAACAACGGTAGCACGAATCGTATTATTCGCGTTATCAACAGTTGATCCACCATTCTTTACAATGATATCTTCTCTATTATTCTTTAAATCATCAATTTCTGTACTCATTTTATCTACATCAGCTTTTGTTGATCTAATAAAGGTTAACGCCTCATCTTCATTTCCTTTATCATACAGGTCTATTGCTTCATTGACAGTAGTTTCCCAGTTTCCTTTTCGATCAATAACATCCCGAAGTTCATCAGAATTACTTATATCTAATAAATATTCTTCAATCTCGTCTCCTTCATCAATAGCAGCCATTAACTCTTTTTTAACATCAGCATCGCCTGTTAATAAATATAAATTAGTTAATGCGCGAACTTCTAGCATATTATTGGCGAAATTACTATCAGCAATTAATAATGGTAACTCTTTGTCTACTACTGCTTCAGATTGGTCTCGCATTTTGTCCATCGCTAAATAAATAAAACCGCTAAATAAAAGCAAAATCACCATGATAATAATAAAACCGGATAAAATTTTAGCTTTAATGGACTTAAAATTGAATAATTTTCCCATGTTACTTCATTCCTTCCTACATAAAAACCTCGATTAAATTGTACAACGTTTGTCTATCAGTCAAGTAATATCATTTATATAAATCCCGTATCCCCTAATATATGTATTACATAAAATCTAAAATGTAATGCCTTAATATATTTTTAATTTTTCACCTCCTTTATTTCTCACTTATCATTACTTCGCATTTATAAAAAAGCAACAAATGATAAATTTCCAAAGTCGAAATAAAATACTTTTGGATGTACCTTTAAAAGTTAAAACAATTGAATCTTCTAAGGGATTTCTTTCATTAACAATTTGTAATCCACTTAGCAAAGGCGAGCAAATCGACAAAATATTCATCTGCTTTTACATCTTCCTTTTCCCCAATTAGTACTGTTTTCGTGCCGGCTTTTTTACCCGCTTCAATATCCGGCAGTCGATCTCCAACCATATAACTTTTACTTAAAGATATGTCATATTCTTTAGCGAGACTTTCTAACATTCCTGCATTTGGTTTACGACAATGACAACCTGCATTAGGTCTATGTGGGCAATAAGAAATATCCGTAATTTCTGCGTTGTATGCAGCTAGTTCGGATCGCATGTGTTCGTGAATAGCTAATAGCGCCTGCTCCTTCATATACCCTAACCCAACACCTCCTTGGTTAGTCACTACAAATACAGGATATTGTGATTGATTCAACAGATGAATTGCTTCTCCAGCCCCTGGAAGTAAATAAAAGTCTTCTGGTCGGTTAACGAATTTTACCCTTTCACTTAGCACTTCATTAATTACACCATCTCGATCGAGAAATATTGCTGTTTTCACAAGTAATCTCTCCATTTTCAAAAATACATTTACAAATAATATTTTAAATGCCATGATATGAATAACACTCGAAATGATTGGAAGGTTTTCCAAATGCATCCTAAAATGGTTCAAACATTATATTTATTAGGTGTCAGTTTTATTCTCACGAGTATTTTGTATTTCTTTGCATCTAACTGGCAATATTTTAACCGCATTACAAAGGTTCTCTTAGCTATTCTACTTTTGTTGTTATTCTATACAGCTCATTTTATTTTAAAAAGGTGGGCTGCTTGGCAACCTTTTTTAAGTAATTGGACTTTAATTGCAGCAGGTATAGTATTTGGACTTTCATTAGCACTTGTTGGGCAGGTGTATAATTCACATGCAGATAACTATGTTTTATTCATCATCTGGTTAATCCCTATTTTCCTATTAGGTGTTATGACAAAATATGTTCCTTTCTATGTACTCAGCTATTTGTTATCACAGCTTGCTATGTTACTTTTTGTTTTTCCAACGAGTTATATACCCGAATGGCAAATAAATGAAATATTACTAATGCTTATCGGTATCATTATCTTTAATAGTTGTTTATTTATATTGGCTTATAAAGATGTCATACGGAGCAAAACAATTCTTTATTTAACTTATATAATGGGCTTTAGTATAAGTTTCTATATTGCAATCAATCCATTTTTCCCATTTCACATCGGTTTAAATATACTTTTCGGCTTGATTTTAGTAATCACTATTTTTTATTGGTTTAAAATTAATCCCCAAAAAGTACTTTTAACAATTACTATTACTTTTTTAACTATCTATACTTTATATCGGATATTTTTCTGGATATTGGAGCATTATGGAGAATTTATGCTTTATATATTATTGTTTATTGCTGTGGCACTTACTTTTTTAGGTGGTATTGTTGTTGGAATATTAAACAAAAATAAAATGAACCATTACTTTGTTCAAGCATTAACGATTTGCATTACAATTGTAACAACTCTTTTTGCAATAACAGCTATTGGAGGATTATTTTTTATCTTATTTCCTGAGATGAATCTTTTAGTCTTATATTTATTTGCTCTTATTGCTTTAATATTACCCGGGTTGTTTTTAAAAATCCCTGAACAGTTCCGCTATTCTATGCTTGGTACAGGGAGCTTGTTAGCCTTTTTTTCAGGATTAATGGATATGTCTATTTTTTATCATATATTACTTCTTTTGCCACTATTAATAGGAATTTATATGATTCAACATCCCGGCGTTAGAGTGCTTACCTATCTCTTTACAAATATTGTGCTAGCTTATATTCTTATCGATTTATTTTCTGTACACGTTATGTTCTTAACATTATTTCTAGTGAATACTGTTTATTACTTAATGGTTATCAAAGAAAAATCCGTTAGCTATATCGCTTTTTTAATTGCAGCTTTTAGTTTTCTTAGTTTGACTTTTATAGATATATCAATCAGTTTACAGATTGTTTATAATGTGACTTTTCTTATCGGAGTACCATTATTGTTATTTGTCTGGTATAAAAATGACAATAAAATGGAGCCCGTTACTATGCTTATTTTTTGGTTTATTTTTCTTGGCGCCAAGTATTATGACTATTTGTGGACACTGTTGCATAAATCAATCGTTGCACTCGTGATTGGAGTTATTTTCATTGGCGTTGGATACCTTTTTGATCGTCCGAATAAAACAATTGCACCAATCGGTTCCAATGTAACTTATCGAAAATCCTTGCTCATTATATTGATTGTTTTACAAGTCAGTTTTATAGGAATACAAACATTTACAAATGAAAAGATGTTATATGAGGGAGATCGTATTAAATTAGCATTAGAACCTGTCGATCCAAGGTCAATCCTTCAAGGGGACTATATTCAATTAAATTATGAGATTAATCAATTAGATGAAGATTTGGATAAAGGAAAAGTTAAAATTGTGCTTAGAGAGACTAATAAAGAATACTATTATTCAGGGTTTTATAAGCAAAATAATAAGTGGAATAAGGATTATCATAAGGAACCAGGCGATATTATTATGAATGGCAAGGTACAGGGGTATGGCCAAGTGCAATATGGCATAGAATCATACTTCATTCCTGAGGATACTGGATCAAAGTTAGAGCAAAAAGCGGAGTATGCCTATGTTCGCGTAAGTAAATCTGGTGATGCGATTGTGGAAAAAGTGGAGTGAACGAATGTTTTTAAAAATTTATTCAAAATACTAACTCACCATTTCTCCCTAATCATTCATTCCATTTATCTTTAATGATAAAAGCTTCGCAATCAACAATCCTACTTAAATGTTGATTACGAGATATTACTTTTCTCTTTTTCTAAATGATTAGGGAGCCATACCTTTATTAAAGCACATGCGGTCAGACTAAATAAAAGGTGACCAATTACCCAATATATCCAGGCACCAATATCTGTAACGGACGGGGTTTTATTAGACAGTTCTGTCAGAAAATATAAAATAGAACTGCCCACTCCGATAACAATGATATATACTGGCATACTTTTTTCCAGATGAAATAGGGTGAGTACATAATAAAGCATTGTAATACTAACGATACAAGTACCAAAATGAAAAAGAACTTCTATCAACCAAACCGGCTTCCACGTATTCAAAATTGGGATATAACTAACATCAAACAACAGATGATACACTATATTGCCTGTAGTTAATTCGATGATTTTTAAAAATAGTGCCAATATAATTCCACTTATCATTCCAATACTTATAAAAGTAGTTGCACTTCTCAACCGTCTCCCCCTCTCCCAATCTTTACCGAGTACTGTTAAAATAAATATGGTAAATACACAATTAGGATAATGAATACCCAGATTGCATCAACGAAGTGCCAGTAATAGGAGAATATTGTAAACTTCTCTTCAAATAAGGAATCTGGAATTTTAATCCCAAATAATTGAATGAACAGCACAATCATCCAACCGCATCCAAATAATACGTGAGCAGCGTGCAATCCAACCAGAACATAGTAAGCACTTAAAAACGAACTTGTTGATACTCCATAGCCATCTGCAACAAAGCCACTGAATTCAGTTATTTCAAAGCCAAGGAATACCAATCCAAATAATAAAGTAACGGTAAGCCACATAATAATTTGCTTCACATTCTTATTGGCTAGGCCCTTTTCAGCGACGATTAAGGTTCCACTGCTAGATAACAGAAATATGGATGATAAAACAACCGTTGTTACACTAAATATTTCGGAAGGGTGAGGCCCTTCTGATGAAGGTGTAAAAATAAAATACGTCGCAAATAATGTAAGGAACATAATACTTTCCACACCTAAATAAATTAAAAAACCAATCTGTTTATCTCGAAATAAACTTTGTTCATCTGTGTTCATCTTTGACCTCCCCCTTTCCCGTAGTAATCATTACGTTCATCTGTTAATGCCCGAATAATGAAGCACACAAATACGCCTGCACCAGTAATCGCAGCTGGAATATACCAATGATACATCATAAAGATGGAAAACAACCCTAGTATCATTGTCATAACAAAGGGTATGATTGTATCTCTTGCAATGGGAGATGCACGATGATTGTCCGTTGTCTTCATCGGCTTTCCTTGTAATTTTGCCTGCCATAATGGATCATAATCCTCTACAATTGGCATTGGCGTAAAGGTCTCTTCTGGTACTGGAGAATCTACTGTCCATTCCAATGTTCTACCATCCCAAGGATCTTTGCCCACTGTTTCGTTTTTCCTATGAGTAATATACAGATTATAAAATAGAAACAGAATACTGATTCCCATGAAAAAGGTACCAATTGTACTAAGCATATTTGTTAAGGCCAATCCTTCCCCGACATCGAATGTATACGTTCTTCTCGGCATTCCGTTTAAGCCACTGATATGCATTGGCATAAATGTCAGATGGTAGCCAATTAAAAATAACCAAAAATGCCATTTGCCCAATCGATCATTTAATTTCAGGCCGGTGATTTTCGGATAATAATAATAGATTCCTGCAAAAATACCAAGTATCGTTGACGCTAAAATCACATAATGAAAGTGAGCAACAACAAAGTGAGAATCATGAAATTGAAAATCCGCAGCCGAAACGGACAGCATGACACCAGTGACACCTCCAAGTACAAATGATGGTATGAACCCGAGAGAGAAAAGCATTGGTGTCGTAAAGCGAATAACGCCGCCTCGTAACGTAAACAACCAATTGAAAATTTTAATGCCTGTAGGTACGGCAATCATCATCGTAGTCAAAGCAAAAAACGTATTCAATATAGGTCCAAGACCGACTGTTAACATATGATGGGCCCATACAGTAAAAGATAGAAACCCTATCAGAATAATTGATATCACCATCGTAGGATAGCCAAAGATTCTTTTTTTGGAAAAAGTGGAGATAATATCAGAAAAGATCCCGAATGCAGGAATGGCTAAAATATATACTTCTGGGTGTCCAAAAATCCAAAACAAATGTTGCCAATAAACCGGATCCCCATCTGGTCCACTAAAGAATTTAGTTCCGAATAACCGCTCAAACATAAGCAAATACAAACCTATAGCAAGTACTGTAAATGCAATCAATATTAAAAAGTTTGTCACCAAGGTTGCCCATGTAAAAAGAGGTAAACGGTCCCATTTCATGCCAGGCGCGCGATGTCTAATAATCGTTACGATTAAGTTCAGTGCCGTTAAAATTGTTCCCAGTCCCGCTACTTGTACACCAAACACATAATAATCTGTATTAACATCGGGTGTGAACATGGAAGTCGAAAGTGGCGCATAACCAGTCCATCCTATTGCAGGTGCACTATTTAAGAAAAAGGCTAAATTGAATATCATTCCACCAGTAAAAAATAACCAAAATCCAACCGCATTCAAATATGGAAAGGCTAAATCTCTTGCCCCAATTTGTAATGGAACAGCCACATTCATTAAACCGAGAAGCATTGGAGTCGCTGCAAAGAAAATCATCATTGTCCCATGTGTAGTGAACACTTCATCATATTTATCAAACTGAAATACCCAAAATTCATTATTGGGAACAGCTAGTTGTAACCGAATAAATAAAGCATCCATCCCTGCTCTCAAGAAGAAAAGGAAACCAAATAACAAATATAAAG
>DATGUH010000078.1:0-8211 GCA_035301445.1 Pseudogracilibacillus sp.
GTGCAGGAGTTTTTCATAAAATTCTCGAGAAACAAAGACTAGAATATGATCATTTATCAATTGATGCGGATGTAGTTAGAAATGAAGAACAAGTGAATCGTATTGAAAAAATAACACTTCATTTTACGATTGAGGGAAAGGATTTGAATGAAAAGAAGTTGCAACGAAATTTAGATATTTCGAAAAAGAATTGCAGTATGGTTCAGTCAGTGATTGACAGTATAGAAATAGAAGAGAAGTTGACCATCATACAAAAATAATGATATCGATTCAATATGTATCCAGTATTGTGTTAAATAGCATGATACTGGGTATTTTTATTTTAAAGTAAATTGTATGATTCAGTCAATTTTATAAGTAAATAACAGGATGTAAAATTCGAACATTATCTGCATAAGAATGGCTTTCACTGCAGGCGGGCGCTTTAACTTCATAACAGCTAAGGGGGCGACATCTGTTCAAGAAGAACACTTTCACAGTGTCTACTTTGCCGCGGGCTCGGCGCAATAAACAATGTTGGCCCGAGGCTTATCAGCTGCCGGCGGAAAGCGTCCACCTAGAGCGGAAATCAGTTACACTAAATTATATTGTTCGGATTACCATTGCAACAATTTGGATTATGAAATTGAATATAGCTAGTATGAGATATATCTCCATATACAGTTTGACTAAACGTAAGAAATCGTGTTGTCATTTACGGAAAATAACGATCTGCTTTCATGTTATTCGGGTTATTCAGTAAATTCTAATCTCTAAACCTCTCTTTTCTGCGTTCTTTTTTTAAATGTTAATCGTATTTTGCAAAAAGAAGCTATTTCAAGCAGTTTTTTTCATTAAACTGTCGAGAACTTTTTGACATACTGCTGAAATTTTGACAAGTTTATAAGATTCCCTATGTTTTAATAGCCTGTACAGAGAAATGCAGGGAGGAGAATAACATGGGGCAAACAATGAAAATAGATAATGTGCTTCATAATAGACAAGTGGGAAGCAAGTGGAAGAGTACCGTGCAATCTATGTTAAGAACAGTATTAATAGAAAAAGGTTTATTATTATTAATGATTGGTTTTCTTCTAGGAAGGGCAGTTGTTTTATACGAAATTTCACCATTTGCATTGGCGTTTGTAGCTACTGCTTGGGCAATGCAACAAAAAAGAATGCTGCCTCTAAGTATGTTTGTCATTTTTGGGGCGTTAACATACAGTGTAGAACAAGCATTGTTTGTGACTGTATTGCTGGTGGTCTTTTTTATTCAAGCCCGTTTTTTAAATGATCGTACGAATTTGCGTTTCTTAATACCATTTGTATTTCTTTCTATTGCAGCAACTCGTATATTTCTTTTTTCTTTGCAAGGGAAGGTTAATCTCTACGATATACTTCACTTAACTTCAGAAGGTGTATTAGCAATTGTATTATTACTTATCTTTATGCAAAGCATTCCTCTTTTAACACATAAAAAATATCAACCTGCTCTTAAAAACGAAGAGGTTGTCTGTATGATCATTTTAGTTGCTTCTGTGCTAACTGGTTTTATTGGTTGGGATATAGCAGGTGTCTCATTAGTACAAGTTTTTTCCCGCTATATTGTCCTTGTTTTCGCTATTGTTGGAGGAGCTGCAATCGGATCTACGGTAGGTGTCGTTGCAGGTCTTATATTATCATTAGCAAGTGTTGTTAATTTATATCAGATGAGTTTGCTTGCTTTTGCTGGTTTGCTTGGGGGACTCTTACAGGAAGGAAAAAAGATTAGCGTCAGTCTCGGTTTATTAGTTGGAACTTTTTTAGTAGGTATCTATGGAGATGCAGAAACGATTATACCATCATTACTAGCTAGTTTATCAGCAGTTTTACTGTTTTTTATTACGCCGAATAAATACTTGAAAAAAATTGCGAAGTTTATCCCTGGAACAACGGAGTATTCATATGAAGAACGGAAATATTTAAAGAAGGTGCGTGACGTTACAGCACAAAGAGTAGGGCAATATTCAACTGTTTTCGATGCACTTTCCAAGAGCTTCATACAGTCTGCTGATAAATCAAAGGATCAAAATGCACAAGAAGAAACAGATTATTTCCTTAGCCTTGTTACCGAAAAAACATGTCAACTTTGTTTTATGAAGGAGCATTGCTGGGAAAAGAATTTTGATACGACTTATCATTTGATGGAGAATTTAAAAAATGATTTAGTAACGAAGCATATGGTAGATTATTTGCATGAACAACAATTCGCCAATCATTGCGTGAAATCGAAGAAGGTAATCGAAACAATGCAAAATGAAGTGTCTTTATTACAGATTAATAAAAAGCTAAAAAAGCAGGTAAGTGAAAGTAAAAAAATAGTAGCCGATCAATTGAAAGGGGTTTCAGACGTGATGGACAATTTTGCAAATGAGATTGTCCAAGAAAGAGCGCAGCATGATCAACAAGAATTACAAATAATACGTGCTTTGAAAAACATGCAAATTCAAATAGAAAAACTCGATATCTACCAGTTGGAAAAAGGAAATACAGATATAGAAATGGCTCTCGTTTTTCATGAATATCATGGAGAAGGAGCGAAGTTGATTGCACCGGTATTAACCGATATTTTAAATGAAACTATTATTGTTACAGATGAAGAAATATCTCCGTTTCCAAATGGGGTCAGCTTTCTTACATTTGGATCTGCAAAACGTTTTGAAGTAAGTACAGGTGCAGCATCAGCCGCAAAAGGCGGGGGATTAGTATCTGGGGATGCATTTACAATGATGGAGTTAGGTAAAGGAAAATTTGCTCTAGCGATTAGTGACGGGATGGGAAATGGAATAAGGGCTCGTGAAGAAAGTGTGGAAACATTGCGTTTATTGGAACAGATTTTAAAGACAGGCATTTCAGAACAAGTTGCCATCAAGTCGATTAATTCTATACTTGGTCTTCGGACGACGGACGAGATTTTTGCCACACTTGATTTGGCAATGATTAATTTACACAATGCAACATTGAGTTGTTTGAAAATAGGCTCATCCCCAAGTTTTATTAAAAGAGGCAGAGATATTATCCCAATTGAAGGAAGTAATTTGCCAATCGGTATTATTGAACATGTTGACTTAGAGTCGAATAAAGAAAAGTTAAAATCAGGGGATATTTTAATTATGATAAGTGACGGAATATATGATGGCCCAAAAAATGTGAAAAACAATGAGTTATGGTTGAGAAGAAAGATTCATCAGTTGAAAACAGATCATCCCCAAGAAATAGCGGATTTATTATTAGAAGAGGTCGTTCGTGAGGAGTTTGGTGCAATTCGTGATGATATGACCGTCGTAGTAGCAAAAATAGAGAAGCACCAACCTAAGTGGTCAAAAATCCCACAATATGATATAGGGATGAATGGATAACGTATTATAAATTAGAAGATAAATAAAGAGAGCACTCTGTTAAGTTTCAGACCGTTGATTTCTTTCATTATTTTGTATAGATTCAAGTAATCATGGAGATGCTTGAAAATAGATTGTTAGAATGATGGAGGGAATCACTAATGAATAACGGAACATTAAAACAGATACTTTTGATTACGGATGGCTGCTCAAACAGTGGTGTGAGCCCTGTAGATGTAGCAGCAGATGCTTTTCATATGGGGATAACAGTTAATGTGATAGGGGTATTAGAAGACCATCAATCTGAAACGGATCAGGCTTTTCAAGAGATAGCAGATATTGCTTCAGCTGGTGGCGGCATTTATAATATTGTCTATAAGCAGAATTTATCAGAAACGGTACAAGCAGTAACGAGACAGTCTATGTCGCAAACATTGCAAGGTGTTGTAAACGAAGAATTAACACAAATTTTTGGTGGAGAAAAATCACTTGCTGAAGTAGACCCTGAAAAACGCGGAGAAGTGATGGAGGTTGTCGATGAACTTGAGGAGACTTGTGATTTGGAAGTACTCTTGTTGATAGACACAAGTGCAAGTATGCATCATAAGTTGTTGACTGTTAAAGAGTCATTGATTGATTTGTCAGGAAACTTACATGCTAGAAGTGGAAATAATCAGTTTTGTATTTATCAATTCCCAGCTAAAAGAAAGCCGGTAGAGATGATCCATAACTGGTCACCCCAATTAGATGCAATTTCTGTTATTTTCCCAAAATTAACAAGTGGTGGACTAACGCCGACAGGTTCTGCACTTGAAGCATCATTTTCCGCCTGGGAGCAACTTTATATGGAAGGAAGCTATCGCCGTGCAGAAGAGGGCTGAGACGATAGTGAAAAAAGGAACAGTAATAACGGGAAGATGGCAGCGTCAATCTTATACAATTATACGTTCCATTGGAAGTGGCATGATTGGAACGGTTTACTTATGCCACAGCCAAGGTAAACGGTATGCGTTGAAGATGGGTGAGCATCCAACAGCTTTAGTGCGTGAAGTAAATATATTAAAGAAACTCAACAAGGTCCGGAATCAGCGTCTGGGGCCTTTTTTATTCGGGGTGGATGATTGGCAAATAGGCCCACAGATGACGTATCCATTTTATGTGATGGAGTACATCGACGGAATACAATTGGAGTCATATATAAAGCAACAAGGATCAAAACAAGTATATACGATACTTAGCCAATTATTACAACAATTAGATGTATTGCACAAAATGGGATATGTGTTCGGTGACTTAAAAAATGATAATATTTTAATAAATACAAAAAATAAACCAAAAGTGCGTTTGATAGATGTAGGTGGTGTAACGAAAATGGGGCAATCGATTAAAGAGTATTCAAATTTCTTTGACCGAGGTTATTGGCAATTGGGAACTAGACGAGCGCAACCTTCTTATGATTTGTTTGCATTAGTGATGATTGTTTTAACAATCTATTATCCGAAACAGTTCAAGCGGGGGAAACATCCGCGTCAACAACTCATCAAAGCAGTACAATCTATTCCGGAATTGCGAGTATTTGCTCCTAGTATGCATAAAGCTATTAACGGATCCTATAATTCTGCTCAAACAATGCGAAATGACATAGAGTCGCTAGTGCATAAACATAAAGGACAAAATACAAAGCATAATGAACCATTGTTACCTCAGGCCATCATTATTTCCTTTATTTCTATAGGGTTGTTCCTTATTGATTATCTTTGGTAGGTGAGTTAATTTTATAACTGTTTGTTGAATCAAACTTCGAAATTTTAACAAATAACTTTCGTAAATATTCATCTTTAGGAATCTAACTCGAATGGCTATAACGGAAGATGTCTTCCTGCAGTGAAGTCCATTTTTAAGCAGATATTAATGTTCGGGTTTTCCATCCTGTTATAGACTTATGAAATTGACTCAGGTGACAATTATTTGTATATGTTGTTTTTTATGTATAAAAAAAGTGTAAAAATCAGATTATCCGTATAAACACTGGATTGACAAATACTATTCAAAGATTAGTTAATCCATTTTACCACTAATTTACTACTTTTGGATGAGTCTTGATACGACGAAATATCCTAGAAAAGTGAAGAACAGTAAAAGATACTATCATTACGAAAATTAAATATGAAATTGATAGGCACTTCAAATTGAGGTGTCTTTTTTGTGTGAATTAATTTAAAAACAGGTAGTTGCTTTGACTAAACTAAATGAAAAGGAGAATGAGCATGATGTCTTTAAAAGAACAAGAAATATATGAAGATAAAGTCATGCAATGGATTGACGAAAATTTTGTATTAAATGAGATAGAAATTGAAGATTATCCGTTTTTTCTTCATGGAAAACTGGTTCGTGATAAACAAGGAGAAACAATGGTTGTGTTTTGGTGTGTTATTTATGGACGTGTTGATTATCGTTTTCAAGACGCATAAGGAGTGAAGAATCATGCAGATGTTTACCTCTCGTTCCCCTCCCGCTCCCTTTATGTCTAATTATGAACAATGAATCAAAAACTAAAATAAGAAAAGAGGTCTGTATCATGGAATTAAAATATGTGATTCCCAACATGGAAAAAACATTTGGAAACCTTGAATATGCAGGAGAAGGCAAAGTCGAACAACGACGGATTAATGGGCGGATGACAACCCTATCTCGCAGCTACAATCTCTATTCAGATGTACAGCGAGCAGATGACATTGAGGTCGTTCTCCCTAACGAAGCTGGGGAAAAATTTTTCGAGCATGAGGACAGCGTAAAATTAGTCAACGCACGTATTACCGCAGAAGGCTATAAAATTGGTGATCGAGGTTTTACAAACTATAAATTACACGCTGACGATATCGTCAAAGCATAAGGAGGATTCACACATGAGATTAGCACAAGGCATTATCCTAGATAAAGAAAAGACATTTGGATTATTAAAGTTTTCGGCATTACGACGTGAGGTATTTCTTCAAAATGAAGATGGGACGGTATCGACCGAAGTTAAAGAACGCACCTATGATTTAAAATCGAAAGAACAAGGTCGAATGATTCAAGTCAGTATACCTGCTTCTATTCCGTTAAAGGAATTTGATTATAATGCAGAGGTCGAAATGATTAATCCTGTGGCTGATACCGTTGCAAACGCCACTTTTCGTGGTGCAGATGTCGATTGGTTCATCAAAGCGGATGATTTGGTGTTAAAAGGAAAAGCTGCACCTATTGGTGATAAATCAGTAAAAAAGCCAGTCGATCAGGATAAATAAATATGAAACTTTTTAAAAAACGAGGGAAACGGATTAAAGAAAAAGACGCTTCTCTCGTTTTTCAGTTTGTATTCACTCGGTTAGTTGGAACATGGCTTCTCTTTTTTACACCCTTTCACCTATCCTTTTTACTATCTACTGAATGGCAGCTTGATACATTCCAAGCTCATTTTATTAGTACGTATGGATTAATGACGCTGCTTATCAGTCTTGTATTGACGGGCGGTTGTGCTTTTGTCTATTACCGTTATCGTTATGACCACTTAAAACAGGTCATTCATCGTCAAAAACTCGCTAAAATGGTTTTAGAGAATGGTTGGTATGAAACAAAACAAGTCACGAAAGAAAGTTTCTTTAAAGACATCCCTTCTGATAAAGCAAAGGAGAAAATCAGCCATTTTCCTAAAATCTATTATCGGTTTGAAAAGGGGCTCCTTTATATTCAAGTAGAGATTACACTTGGGAAATTTCAAGAACCATTATTAAATTTAGAAACCAGACTAGAGAGCGGTTTGTACTGTGAATTGGTATCGAAAGAATTACGTGATTCCTACGTGGAATACACGCTTTTCTATGATATGATTGCGAACCGCATTTCCATTGATGAGGTTATCGCACAGGATGGCAGCTTAAAATTAATGGAATCTTTTTATTGGGAGTATGACAAGCTTCCGCATATGCTCATCGCTGGTGGCACAGGCGGCGGAAAATCATATTTCATTCTCACGCTCATTGAAGCCTTATTAAAGACAGACGCAAAGCTATATGTTTTAGACCCGAAAAATGCCGATTTAGCGGACTTATCGGCTGTCATGCCCGATGTCTATTATAAACAAGAAGATATGACAGCTTGTATTGACCAATTTTATGAGGATATGATGAGACGAAATGAAGAAATGAAAACCATGCCGAATTACAAGACAGGAGAAAACTATGCCTATTTAGGCTTGCCTGCCCGCTTTTTAATCTTTGACGAGTACACCTCGTTCATGGAAATGATCGGCAAAGAAAGCGTTAAAGTCATGAGTAAATTGAAACAAATCGTCATGTTAGGACGGCAATCAGGCTTCTTCTTAGTCCTTGCCTGTCAGCGTCCAGACGCAAAATATTTAGGAGATGGGATTCGGGATAACTTTAATTTTCGGGTTGCTTTAGGTCGCATGTCAGAGCTGGGGTACGGGATGGTTTTTGGCAGCGATGTACAAAAACAATTTTTCTTAAAGCCGATTAAAGGGCGTGGATATGTCGATAACGGCGATAGTGTGATCTCTGAATTTTATACGCCCCTTGTGCCAAAAGGTCATGATTTCTTAAAAGAGATTAGGAAACTCGCAAACTAAAGGCTGCCCAGTGCAGCGACGTGCGAAGCGAAAGTCGCTGTGCTGGGCTAAGCCTTGCGTGGCTTTAGCCACGCCTTAACCCCCGTTATCTAACAGGGGGGTAGAAAAACAATAGGAAACTGTTTCAAAAACCCATAAACGCCTGATAGCACAAGGGTTTGAAACACATGAGAAAGATGTCAGCTTTTAAGCTCTAGTTGACATCTTTTTTGACTTGGGAGGAATGCA
>DATGUH010000079.1:0-56250 GCA_035301445.1 Pseudogracilibacillus sp.
GATTTTTGTTCGTATGCTAAATGTGCTTCGGTTAATGGCTGGATAAGTTCAATGTTATAATTGCGATCTTCTAATTTTGCACGTACTTCTTGCTCTGACGCTGCTTCCACATAAACACTTTTTGTACGCTCTCGTACAGGAGCAATGGTCAGAGATTCTTGAAATAATACTTTATATATCATTTTATCTCTCCTAAGTTATTTATTTGATGTCTTTTCCATTTGATTAAATATTATCGTTATCATTTTTATTTTTCTGTTGTTGGTTCACGTCCACGTCGTAAAAATTCCTTCCATTTCTTTTTCAGCTTTTCTTTCAGGCGTTTAAACATCACCCTGCATCTCCTTTCTTCATAAAGAAAAGCGTTTAAAATCAACCGATCCATTCCCTGCTACTTATAGTATAATATGATTTATGAATTAATGAAATTAATAACAATTATTTTGGCATATTATTTTTCGGAGTTAAGATTAATAACTGATTATTACACCAACCATATCGACTACTAGCAGTCTTTTTCAAAAGCAAAGAATATATTGTTTATGAAAGATATTTTCCCCAACGTGGAATTTTTTTATTCATTTATTAACTTTTATCCAGTAATACAAAATCATTTCCATATTTAGATTTTTCACTTGGCACGTTCGATGATGAAATTAATCCTAGACTAACAAGTGCACTTTTCTGTAATTATTCAATGATATCTGCATTTTCGGGTGCATAGAACGGGTTGTCTGAATTAATATGGTCATAAAACATAATACCATTAAGATGATCTATTTCATGTTGAACCACGATCGCAGGATATCCTCTCAGTCTAATTTTAACCTGTTCACCATTGATGTCATAGGCTCTAACAGTAATTCTTTTATTCCTTATAACATATCCCTCTATATCCTCATCAACTGATAAACAACCTTCTCCTCCACCTAGATAAGCCTGTTCTACAGAATGACTTATAATCTTTGGATTGATTAATTGGTAATTGTATTGTTTATCATTATATGAGAAATAAACAGCAATTAATCTTTTATTAATGCCGAGTTGTGGCGCAGCTATTCCGACGCCACTTCGTAAGTTATATTTTTCACTGATTTCTTCATCTTGGCTATTTTTTAAAAAGGTTAACATATCATTCAATAGTTCGATATCTTCTTCAGATGGTGGAATTTTCACATCATTGGATGATTGATGTAATGCTTCATGTCCATCTCTAACAATATCTTTCATTAAAATCATTCATAACGCTCCTTAATGTCAATTTCTACAAACTACTCTTTCGTTTATTTGTTTCTGTATTATATTAACATATTTTGTTGTCTTCATTCATATAATTGCTTCATAACAGAAATAGGGACAAGTAGTTTTGAATAAGGAGTAGATATTAATGAAAAAATTATGGTGGCTTTATTTTTCATTCCTACTTACGTTGTTATTAATATCTTGTGGCCAAAATAATGTGACGGATGATATAAATCACTACTTGGAAGAAGTAATTAAAAAAGAAGCGGAATTTGAAGCAGAAGGAAAACAAATATATGAGTATGAGGTAGAAGAGAATTCTATATATAAGAAATTGATAGAACTAAAGCCAGATGATCATGAAAAAATGAAGGATTTATCAAAAAATGCCTCAAAGTTTGTAGAGAAACGGGAAACATCAATCGATGAAGAAAAATCTATTATGGATGAATCAAAAGAAATTTTTGAGAAAATGGAAACAAAAGTTGAAAAGGTATCTGATGATGAAGTTAAAGAGACAATGGAAGAAATGATTGATGTGATGGATAAAAGGTATCATGCTTATGATAAGGTGTATGAACAGTATCAAACTTCGCTCCACTTAACGAAAGAGCTTTATGAAGACTTTGGAGATGAGGGTATAAATCCTGATCAATTATATAATCAAGTAGAGAAGGTGAACGATAGTTACACGAAAGTAACAGAAGCAAATGAGATATTTAATAAAAAAACTTCTGAATTTAATGAATTGAAGGAGTCATACCTTACAAAGCTTGATGAGAAATAAAAAATAGTAGTACTCCCAAAAGGAGGAACAATGCATTACCTAAGAATAATAAATAATAGATTTTAAAAAGAATTAATCGTTTATGATTGAATTCTTTTTTTTATGGGTATAGAAGATGTAATGGGTATAGAAGATGTAGGAAATTTTAGTGATGTGCTAATACAGAAAGGGTTTTCATAAATTTTAATGATACAGATTCGAATGATGACTATAACAGGTGGAGTTTTACTGAATGTAACAGATAATATTTAAATGATTTTATTAATAAATTGGAGCTTAAACATTGTCTTGTGCGACTTTTTGGGCTACACTAGAAATGGTTAAGTTTTGTACCAATTCACATACTTAAAAAAGTGAAACAGGGTATTAAAATGACCATGTAATTTTTTTAGAAAATAGTAAACACTAATATTTATATAAAGGAAGGAAGAGGTGACGCATTTTGAAACATGTACTTGATGATATAGAAAATAAGTTTGAAATGTTTCAGGTATTGGATCAAGATGGAAAAGTAGTAAACAAAGATGATCTACCAGATCTTTCAGATGAAGACTTGAAAGAGCTAATGAAACGAATGGTATACACTAGAGTGCTTGATCAGCGTTCTATTGCATTAAACCGTCAGGGGCGCTTAGGTTTTTATGCGCCAACTGCAGGTCAGGAAGCTTCACAGATTGCCAGCCACTTTGCGCTAGAGAAAGAAGACTTTATTTTACCGGGGTATCGTGACGTACCACAACTTATTTGGCACGGCTTACCACTTTACCAAGCATTTTTATTCTCTAAAGGACATTACCATGGTAACCAGATGGCAGATGATTTAAATGCGCTTAGTCCGCAAATTATTATTGGTGCCCAATATGTTCAAACGGCAGGTGTTGCTCTAGGGAAGAAGCTTAGAAATGAGCAGTCTGTAGCTGTTACGTATACAGGTGATGGCGGTACTTCACAAGGTGATTTCTACGAAGGTATCAACTTCGCTGGGGCCTATAATGCACCGGCTATTTTCTTTGTGCAGAATAACTTCTTTGCTATTTCTGTTCCTGTTGAATCACAATCTGCGTCTAAGACTCTTGCTCAGAAGTCTGTAGCAGCAGGGATTGAAGGCTTTCAAGTAGATGGTATGGACCCGCTTGCCGTTTACGCGGTTACCCAACATGCTAGAAAACGGGCTTTAGAAGGTAAAGGGCCGACTTTAATTGAAACAATTACTTATCGTTATGGACCACATACAATGGCGGGTGATGATCCGACAAGGTACCGGACGGATGAATTGGATAACGAATGGGAAAAACGTGATCCGATTGTTCGTTTTAGAACTTTCCTTGAAGCTAAAGGTTTATGGTCTGAAGACGAGGAAAATGAAATTATTGAACAAGCTAAAGATGATATTAAAGAGGCTATTAAAAAGGCAGACGCTTATCCAAAGCAAAAAGTGACAGATTTGATCGAGAATATGTACGAGGAACTACCAACAAACTTGCAGGAACAACTACAGGAATACAAAGAGAAGGAGTCGAAGTAATATGGCACAAATGACAATGATTCAAGCAATTACGGACGCCATGCATACAGAATTAAAAAATGATGAAAATGTGCTAGTATTCGGCGAAGATGTCGGTAAAAATGGTGGTGTTTTCCGGGCGACAGAAGGTTTGCAAAAAGAATTTGGTGAAGATAGAGTTTTTGATACACCACTTGGCGAGTCAGGTATTGGTGGACTATCTATTGGATTAGGACTACAGGGATTCCGACCAGTTCCAGAGATTCAGTTTTTTGGCTTTGTATTTGAAGTAATGGATTCTATCAGTGGTCAGATGGCAAGAATGCGCTATCGGTCAGGAGGCGTGTATCATTCACCAATTACTGTAAGGTCTCCTTTCGGTGGTGGAGTTCAAACACCGGAATTACACGCAGATTCCTTAGAAGGATTGCTTGCTCAACAACCTGGGTTGAAAGTAGTTATTCCATCAACACCTTATGATGCAAAAGGGTTGTTGATTTCAGCTATTCGTGACAATGATCCAGTTATCTTCTTGGAACATATGAAATTATATCGTTCATTCAGAGAAGAAGTACCTGAAGATGAGTATACTGTTGAAATAGGTAAAGCAGATGTGAAACGAGAAGGTTCAGATGTAACATTAATTGCATATGGAGCAATGGTACATTCCTGTTTACGTGCGGCAGATGAGTTAGAAGAAAAAGGCGTATCAGCTGAAGTGATAGATTTACGCACGATTTCACCAGTAGATTATGAAACGATTATCTCTTCAGTGGAGAAAACAAATCATGCCGTAGTTGTACAGGAAGCTCAACGTCAAGCAGGTGTTGCGGCGAATGTTGTTGCTGAAGTACAGGAACGTGCTATATTACACTTAGAAGCTCCTGTTATGCGTGTGACTGCTCCTGATACGGTTTATTCATTTGCAGCAGCTGAATCTGTATGGTTGCCTAGTCATGAGGATATAATTGAAAAAGTAGACAAAGTGATGAATTTTTAATAAAAACGATAGGAGGTTAGTATATTGGCTTTTACATTTAAATTACCGGATATTGGTGAAGGGATTCATGAAGGTGAAATTGTAAAATGGTTTATACAAAAAGGAGATCATATCGAAGAAGATGATCCTTTATGTGAAGTTCAAAACGATAAATCAGTCGTTGAGATTCCTTCTCCAGTTGACGGAGAAGTATTAGAAATAGAAGTAGCAGAAGGGGAAGTAGCTGTCGTTGGCGATCCGCTTGTTCGTATCGACGCGGAAGGTTACGATGATGAAGATGAAGAAGAGTCATCTGAGTCTGAGGAAGGCGAACAACAAGAGGACGAGCAGCAGACTAAGCAAGAAACAGATGATAAAGAAGAAAAATCTGCTGCAAAATCAAGTGATAAACCAATTGGACAAAAAGCAATTGCCATGCCATCTGTTAGAAAGTACGCTCGTGAAAATGATGTAGCGATTGATGAAGTTACTGGTTCCGGTAAAAATGGTCGTGTTTTAAAAGAGGACGTAGATGCATATCTATCAGGCGATCAAAAAGCACCAAAAACTGCAGAAGAAACAACTACTGCATCATCTGATGAACAGCCTGCTGTAACAACAGGCGAAGCTTATCCGGAAACGCGTGAAAAGATGAGCGGTATTAGAAAAGCAATTGCAAGTGCAATGGTAAATTCAAAAACAAAAGCACCACATGTAACATTGCTTGATGAAGTCGATGTGACAGATTTAGTTGCACACCGTAAACGATTTAAAGAGGTTGCGTTGGAACAAGACATCAAATTAACCTTCCTACCTTATGTCGTTAAAGCTTTGATTTCTGCTTCGAAAAAATATCCAATCCTAAATGCAGCGGTGGATGATGAAACAGATGAAATTATTCACAAGCATTATTACAATATTGGGATTGCAGCAGACACAGATAGAGGATTACTCGTTCCAGTAGTAAAAGATGCTGACCGAAAATCTTTATTTGAAATTTCAAGTGATATTAATGAGTTGGGTGAAAAAGCTCGTAGTGGTAAACTAACAGCAGATGAAATGAAAGGTGCTTCAAATACGATAACAAATATTGGTTCAGCTGGGGGTCAATGGTTCACACCTGTACTAAACTACCCAGAAGCTGTTATACTAGGTATTGGTCGTATTCAAGAGAAGCCAATAGCACGTAATGGCGAAGTGGTTGTTGCACCAGTACTTGCTGTCTCATTAAGTTTTGACCATCGAATTGTTGATGGGGCAACAGGACAACAAGCATTAAACCAGATCAAACGATTATTGAATGACCCACAATTAATCATGATGGAGGCGTAATGTAATGGTAGTAGGAGATTTTCCAATTGAAACAGACACATTAGTAGTCGGAGCAGGGCCTGGTGGATACGTTGCTGCAATTCGTGCAGCACAACTAGGCCAAAAGGTAACGATTGTTGATAAGGGAGATTTAGGCGGTACATGCTTGAATGTCGGTTGTATTCCGTCTAAGGCAATGATTCAAGCAGGTCACATGGCACAAAATGCTAAAGGTTCTGAAGATATGGGGATTACTTCAGAAAATGTTAAAGTAGATTTTGCTAAGGTTCAAGAGTGGAAAGGTGGCGTTGTTAACCGCCTTACTTCAGGTGTTGAGAGTCTGTTAAAAGGAAACAAAGTTGACATCGTTAAAGGTGAAGTATATTTTGTGGATGATTCACATGTAAAAGTGATGGATGATAAACAATCACAAACATATACTTACAAGAATTGCATTATTGCAACGGGATCAGCACCAATTGAAATACCAAGTTTTCCATTTTCTAAACGTGTGATTGATTCTACGGGTGCATTGGATCTAGAAGAAATTCCAGGTAAACTCGTTGTTATTGGCGGGGGTTACATTGGAACAGAATTAGGTTCAGCTTATGCTAACTTAGGTTCTGAAGTAACAATTGTAGAAGGTGAAAAAGAAATTCTTGGTACCTTTGAAAAGTCGATGACCAATGTCGTTAAAAAACGTTTGAAGAAAAATAATGTCGATATTGTAACAAGTGCCTTTGCTAAAGGTGTAAAAGAAACTGACAAAGGTGTAAAAGTAACATATGAAGCAAATGGTAAAGAAGAAACAATTGAAGCTGATTATGTATTAGTTACTGTAGGACGTAAACCAAATACGCAAGAAATTGGACTTGAACAAGTTGGTGTTGAAGTAGACGATAAAGGTTTAATTAAAATCGACAAGCAATGCCGTACAAATGTCAAAAATATCTATGCTATTGGTGATATCGTTGATGGACTGCCTCTTGCACATAAAGCATCCTATGAAGGAAAAGTAGCAGCTGAAGCGATTAGCGGTAAAAAGACTGAAATTGATTATATCGGTATGCCTGCAGTTGTATTTTCAGATCCTGAAATGGCTTCTGTCGGTTATACAGAACAACAAGCAAAAGATGAAAAAATTGATGTTAAGGTAGGGAAATTTCCATTTGCAGCGAACGGCCGTGCATTATCCTTAAATGAAACAGAAGGTTCTATGAAACTAATTACTAGAAAAGAAGATGGATTAGTGATTGGTGGCCAAATCGTTGGAGCGAATGCGAGCGACATGATTGCTGAGGTAGGACTAGCTATTGAAGCAGGTATGACTGCTGAAGATATAGCACTTACAGTTCATGCACATCCATCCCTAGGTGAAATAACAATGGAAGCTGCAGAAGTGGCATTAGGTACACCAATTCATACATTATAAAACGAGGTAAAAAGCTTGTAGAGAAGTAAAACTCTCTACAAGCTTTTTTTATGTTATATATTATGATGATTGAAGAGTCTAAGAGATCCCAAAAAGGGATAAGAGAAGTATAATTAAATCTGTTGAAAGTAGAGGGAATGAATGAGGATTCCCATTTCAATTAAAATCCATGATAAATGAATCATTATTTGATACAATAGTTGCTATGGTTTAATAAGTCAATTTAATAATTAAAGGTTAAACGGAGGCAATCTGAACATGGATGAGATATTTCGTGAATCCCTCTATAATAGGCTACGAGATTGGGTACTTCAAGCTGGTGAAATGATTCGGTCGAAAATAGATGATCCACTTGCTATAGATACAAAATCCACTCCAAAAGATTTAGTTACACAAATGGATCGAGAAGTGGAAATCTTTTTCGCGACAAAAATCAAACAATTTTACCCGGAACATGCAATGCTAGGTGAAGAAGGCTATGGTGATTACTTAACAGAAACAAGTGGTACAATCTGGATTATAGATCCCATAGATGGGACGATGAATTTTGTTAACCAAAAAAAGCATTTCGCTATTTCAGTCGGTATTTATGAAAATGGTATTGGCGAAATCGGTATGGTGTACGATGTAATGAATAATCAATTATATAGTGGTCTACTTGGTGGTGGAGCTTATAGAAATGACCAGCGCCTACAGCAATTAAATCCACAAAAGACTCTTGATACGTCCATAATTTCTTTAAACCATCATTGGTTAATGCCTAATAGGATTGTTGATGAAAAATATTTACATAAATTAATAAGAGATGTTCGGGGTTCACGTTCATTTGGAAGTGCAGCTCTAGAATTTATGCATGTTGCAGAAGGGTCATCAGATGCTTATGTTTCCATGCAATTGGCTCCCTGGGATTTTGCAGCAGGAAAGATTATTTTAAATGAAGTGGGCGGAATTATGTCGGATACGGATGGTAAACCTGTAAATGTATTAGAAAATTCATCTATTCTAATTTGTAATCCGTCTATTCAGGAAGAATTATTACATGATTATTTATTGCCAGCAAAAAAATAACAAAGCTATGGAATTCCCATACCTTTGTTATTAAATACCGCGTTTTCTTTTTATGTATAATCCAAGGCCCATGAATAAACAGCCTAAAATCAAAAATAGAATGATTAGAAAAATATTAGAATAGGCGATTGCAACTCCAACAAGGCAAAACATGAATACAACAAGTATAGCAAGAGAAAGTGCGGTAAAGTTAATGTTTTTCATGACGATTCACTCCCATTCATCTTGCTTTACCAAGTATATAATATTTTTATTTAAAAATACAATGGAGCGCATCCTTATAAAGTATAAAAATAGGATAACAGACGAAAGAATTGGTGAATAGCATGATATTTAATTTTATTGTAGATATATTCGGGGCAACGCAGACAACTTTTTGGGTCTTTTATGTTTTAAATTTAATTTTTAGTATAATTGCATATAAATTAGGATTCGCAAGAGAACTTCCACTGCTTAAGTCAATCATTGTGTATATTTTACTTGCTTTCGGAGTTATTATTATAACTATATTTAGCATTTTGGAGTATCCAATGACTGAATCATTGATAATTATATCTCTTGTGTTGGGAATTTATAGATTTCGATTGTATAGGGATAGAAAAGCAAGATAATAAAAAACATTCTGCTTACCGTGCAGAATGTTTTTTTGATCGATGAGGAGGATATTGGTATAAGTGAAAATTGCCTGATGCGTGTTTCTTTAATGTTTTTTCCTTAATTCTTGTATAACACTCGTCGCATAAATAAGATTTAATTCGATTATATCTTAACCGCTTTGCAAGTAATGAGTCTTCTGACAGTTCTTCTATATCTTCACAAATCATACATTGTGCTTTCATTTTATTCACCTCTAAAATCCTTGAGTGGTTCTATTGTACATGCTGTATATAAAAATGTTTAGTAAAAAGGAATTCGGGAATGATATATAGAGTAAAAAGCTGAAAATAAGAAAGGATGTTTATAGTTGAACAATAAATATTTAACAGCTATGTTTATGGGTGTTATTACATTTATCGCTACATATGTGATTTTATCAAGAGATGAAAAAGAAAAAAATGAAAGTTTTGATTTATCAATGGAAAAGGCAGGTATTCCTGATCAAATAGAAAGTAAGGAACCTACTGAAACAGAGAATGCAAATATGGTGTCAGAAGGGTCGCAGTTTGGTGTACAATATTATAATCATCTACCAGAGTCCAAAAAAGAAGAACTGCAAGAGAACTAGGATTCGTCTTATTTGAGAGAAGAGAGTTGACCTAGTGGATGGTGGTTGCAGCCCATCATCTCATTGTATCTTTTAACCTTATACAATTTTACGTATTTAAAAAGCCACGACAACATATCGTGGCTTTCATAATGTCCTTAGCTACATCATATTCGGATTCGATGGGTATTGAGTATGAAGCATTACTGATTATCTTCCTCATCCCGTATTATGTCTTCTTCTTGATTATGACTTTTTGGTGTTGTAGGCATATAACGGCTAACTATATTCGCTAATTCATCTGCAACTCCCTGAATAGGAGCACCGTTTTGAATAGCTTCTCTCATCCCTCGTAAACGGTTCGGCATATCGGCATCTGCTATTACAATGGCTTCCCTGCCATAAGGGTCATGTTCTAATGCTTCTAATACGGTATGTTTGATTGTGCTTGTTCGAGTTCGTTCTGCTTCTTCGTTAATATCGATACCTACAACAGTATAAGGGCCAACTACAATAGCTGCAGCGTCATTCACATGGTTGGTTTTAACAGCTAAGTTTGCAAGATGGTCTGCAATATCATTTCTATCCATAATGTTGTCAGGTTCATAACTTGATTGTTCTACATCTATTTTATCTGTATTCCTAGTTTGACTTTCCTGATTATTGGTACATGCTACGATAAGAGTAACAAAGGCAGTGAGCGTTATTAATAACCTTAATTTATACATAAAAATAACTCCTTTACGCACAAGATATGTTTTGTATTGTTCGTAAAAGAGTATTTTTTTATACTATAATTTTTCGATTATTCGATTACAATCTGTTTAATTCCTTTTATAGGTGAGTCTTGATTTGAACCATCGCCAAAAAACAAATGAACAGGGCCGTTCTCTCGTATTGGCTTACCGTCTATTGCAAAAAGAAGACTAGCGTTGTATAACTGATCAATTGTTATAATACAGTCGTCATCACCTGGTATTAATAATCTGGCTGCCGTTGCAGTGGCATCAATTTTTGCAGTATCGAGAAAATCTTTTATCGGCATAACAAATGAATGTTTAAGTGCTTTTTCTCTTTCTTCACGATTTAAACTTTTGTTAACAGGTGGTTTTATACTTTTCTGTGAATAGATTTCTTGGTTAAATAGTTCTTCTGCTTTTTGTGCTGGATTAACTTCTGTTTTTTCAACACGTTCCTTAAAAGCGTCTTCCAGTAAAACTTTTCGATCATCAAATATCCAGACAGTAGGATCAAGTGTTATCGGAAACTCAACTTGTCCCTTTAGTTGTATAATCATATGTTCACCTCATTTTTCCATACTTGATCAATTTTGTCATGCTTCTCCAAAATTGACTCACTTACATTAGAATATCAGAAAAGTAATTGTTTTTCACGATAGTCTTCTTAATGAAAAATATTAAACGCTTACATAAGAGGAGATTATATATTACAAATAATAATCTGATTTTCTATTTGCAATTTTGTCCTGATAAAGCTATTATAATGCTATAGTGTATTATTTAATTTCACTTCATTTTCACGATTGAAAAGTGTAGTGTTGGAGAGGATGACGTATATGCCTCAATTAACGATGGATCAACGTAATAAAGCATACGCGCTGTTAAAAGAAGATGCAGACAAAATATTGCGTTTGATTGAAGTGCAAATAGATAACTTGATGACTCCGCAGTGTCCATTGTATGAAGAAGTACTGGATACCCAGATGTTTGGTTTGTCGCGTGAGATTGATTTTGCTGTCAGACTTGGTTTAATATCTGATGATAGTGGGCGACAGTTGCTCGATAATCTGGAGCATAAACTAACCATTTTGCATGATGCGGCACAGGATACATTAGAATATAAAAACTAATAGTTATATTAAAACTTTGCTTATTTTAGGCAAAGTTTTTTAGCTAAGGCGTGTTTATTCTGCATTAGAGGGCAAAACATTATCGTATGCATACTTGATAACCAGGTTATTTTTAAATCATTTTTCTGTTTGCTAAACTATTGCTCAATTTTTCAGTAGCCTTATTGGAACGTTATGTGTTTTATAATTTCCGTCACTGTATGAATTGGTTATTTCCTTATAAAATTTTTTTAAGAGTGATTTTATGATGAAAAAGTAAATCGAAATTAAAAACTTTTTCTATGGAAACTAACCGATTTTTAAACAACAAATAACGTTCCGTAATATAGAATGAATAATCATTCATAAACTAGGCGAACAGTAGAATGATGCGATAATCATAAACAAGTTATTAATACGAAAATGCGTGCAGCTAATAATGAAAATACATTGATAAGAATGTGTTTTTAGCTTTTATTATGGCGCTAAAATCTTTGAAATTATGACTTTTTTCCTGTAAGGTAAATAATTAAAAAGAATTGAGGCGATCATTTTGACATTTTGCTTATGATAATGAATGGATAAACCTCTTATTCAAAACGATTTGAGGTGTTAGGTATGAAAAAATTATTTACAGGTTATGATTATACATTAATTGTAGCACCAATTTTACTTTCTTTATTTGGTATTATGATGATTTACAGTGCAAGTATGGTGTCGACTACGATTGATGGACTTGAAGATACATACTACTTATTTAAGCAGCTGAGCTGGTTTGTTTTAGGTCTTATAGGATTTCTATTTTGTTCTATATTTCCTTATCGTCATTATCAGAGATTCATTGTACCTATTGTTATTGTAAGCCTATTATTACTAGTTGCTGTAATTTTCTTTGGACATGAAGAACATAATGCACAGCGGTCAATGAGTATATTAGGTATGAATATACAGCCATCAGAGTTTGTTAAGTTGACATTGATTATTTACTTAGCATCTGTTTACTCAAAAAAACAAAAGTATATTAATAACTTCGTTCGCGGAGTATTGCCACCTTTAGTTGTCACAGTGGGAATGGTAGGCCTGATTATTATGCAGCCAGACATTGGGACGAGTTCTATTATTCTATTAGTCGTTGCCACCATTATCATTAGTTCTGGCGTTCAATTGAAACATATTTTATTCCTGTTTTCTTTAGCAGTCGGTGCTATGTTACTCGTCATACCATCTATGATTACAGATACTAGAATTGCACGTTTTACCGGAGCTTATCACCCATTTTTAGATCCTGATGATAAAGGCTACCATTTGATCCAGTCTTACCTTGCGATTGGAGGAGGTGGTCTAGGAGGAGAAGGACTTGGACAAAGTATTCAAAAATTAGGCTATCTTTGGGGAGCACATACGGATTTTATTATGTCAGTCATTGTAGAGGAACTTGGAATTTTTGGTATGATTTTTGTTATTGGTATGTTTATTCTAATCACGCTAAGGGGACTATTCATTGCTAAAAAGTGTCCAGATGCTTTTGGATCACTTATGGCAATTGGTATATCATCCATGATAGCGTTCCAAGCTATTATAAATTTGGGGGCAATCAGCGGATTGTTTCCAATTACTGGGGTGACTTTACCTTTTATTAGTTATGGAGGTTCATCACTATTTGTGTTATTGATTTCGATGGGCATATTAAATAATATTGCCAGATACGTTAAATTAAAAGAAACAGAACCTAAAGTTATTGAGAAAACACCTATTAACAACCATAAGGAGAGAAGAGGGACTACATGGACAAATTAAAATCAATTGACAAAATCCTTGTAGCGAATAGAGGTGAAATTGCTACTAGGATTTTCCGAGCTTGTACGGAACTTAATATTAAGACTGTTGCTATTTATTCAAAAGAGGATTCATCTGCATTACATCGTTACAAAGCAGACGAGTCTTATTTGGTTGGTGAAGGTAAAAAGCCAATCGATGCATACTTAGATATTGAAGATATTATAGATTTGGCAAAACAAGTCGGGGTCGATGCTATTCACCCTGGTTACGGATTTTTATCTGAAAATATTGACTTTGCAAAACGTTGTGAAGAAGAAGGCATTATTTTTATTGGCCCAACAAGCAAACACTTAGAAATGTTTGGGGATAAGGTGAGAGCAAGAACGCAAGCAATCAACGCGGGTTTGCCTATTATTCCAGGTACAGATGGACCAGTTTCGTCGATTTCAGAAGTGGAAAAATTTGCAGATAAGTATGGATATCCAATTATCATTAAAGCTTCACTTGGTGGAGGCGGTCGTGGTATGCGGATCGTCAATAATAAAAAAGAGTTAGCAGAAGCATATGACCGTGCTCGATCTGAGGCAAAGTCTGCCTTCGGTAATGATGAAATATACGTAGAAAAATATATTAAAGACCCAAAACATATTGAAGTACAGGTTATTGGAGACGAACACGGTAATATTGTTCACCTTTATGAACGAGATTGCTCCGTTCAACGAAGACATCAAAAAGTCGTAGAAATTGCTCCAAGTCTATCCTTGTCAGACTCATTAAGAGACGAAATTTGTGAATCAGCTGTGCAACTTGCTAAAAATGTTGGTTATATCAACGCGGGAACGGTTGAGTTCTTAGTAAGTGAAGGAGAATTTTATTTTATTGAAGTGAATCCTCGTGTGCAAGTAGAGCATACGATTACTGAAATGATTTCTGGTGTTGATATTGTACAGACACAAATCAAAGTTGCAGAAGGAAGAAAACTGCATGATAAAGAAGTTGGTATTCCAAATCAAAATAAAATAACGACAATTGGCTATGCCATACAATCAAGAGTAACAACAGAAGACCCATTAAACGATTTCATGCCGGATACAGGTAGAATAATGGTATATCGTTCTAGTGGTGGTTTTGGAGTTAGATTGGATGCCGGAAATGGTTATCAAGGAGCAGAAATTACTCCTTACTATGATTCGTTATTAGTAAAAGTATCCACTTGGGCATTAACTTTCGAACAGGCTGCTCAGAAAATGGTGCGAAACTTAAAAGAATTTCGTATCCGTGGAATTAAGACGAACATACCGTTTTTAAATAATGTTATTCAACATAAGAACTTCTTGTCTGGCGAATATAATACAAGCTTTATTGATGATACGCCGGAATTATTTGTTTTCCCTGTTCGTAAAGACAGAGGGACTAAATTATTAAACTACATTGGTGATATGACAGTCAATGGTGTAGAAGGCGCAGAGAAAAAGCAAAAGCCTGTATTTTCTCCGTTACCGATACCTAAAATTGATCACTCAAAAGAAATTCCAAACGGGTCAAAACAAATACTTGATGAACATGGCCCAGAGTACACAGCAAAATGGCTAAAAGATCAGAAAAAAGTATTATTAACAGATACTACTTTTCGTGATGCACATCAATCACTTTTAGCTACCAGAGTGCGGAAAAAGGACTTAGAACATATCGCAGAACCTACAGCACGACTTTTACCGAACTTGTTCTCGGTTGAAATGTGGGGCGGTGCTACTTTTGACGTATCGTATAGATTTTTGAGAGAAGATCCATGGCACCGTTTACTAACACTTCGGGAGAAAATGCCGAATGTGCTATTTCAAATGTTGCTTAGAGCGAGTAATGCTGTCGGTTATAAAAACTATCCCGACAATTTGATTCATCGATTTGTTGAGGAAAGTGCAAATGCTGGTATTGACGTATTCCGAGTTTTCGACAGCTTGAATTGGCTAGACGGTATTATTCCTGCGGTCGAAGCAGTTCGAAATAATAATAAATTAGCTGAAGCGTCTATTTGTTATACTGGTAATATTTTAGATACGGGTCAGAATAAATATGATCTATCTTATTACAAGCGCATGGCTTTAGAGTTAGAAAAAGCCGGTGCAAACATTCTGGGAATCAAAGATATGGCTGGACTATTAAAGCCAGAAGCTGCTTATCAGCTAATATCAGAATTGAAAGAAACTGTCGATTTACCGGTGCACCTTCATACGCATGATACAAGTGGTAATGGTGTATTCACATATACTCGAGCAATTGAAGCAGGGGTCGATGTAGTAGATGTAGCTGCAGGAGCAATGGCAGGTTCTACCTCGCAGCCAAGTGCTCAGTCATTATACCATGCACTTGATGGAAGTAATCGCCAACCGGATGTAGATATAGGCCAGTATGAAGAGTTATCTAAATATTGGCAGGGAGTTCGTGACTATTACCAAGACTTTGAGAACGGTATGAAATCACCACATACAGAAGTCTATTTTCATGAAATGCCAGGTGGTCAATATTCGAATTTGCAACAACAAGCTAAAGCAGTAGGGCTTGAAGAACGTTGGGAAGAAGTTAAAGTTATGTATCATAACGTAAACAAAATGTTTGGCGATATTGTTAAAGTGACCCCGTCATCAAAAATAGTAGGTGATATGGCACTCTTTATGGTTCAAAACGATTTAACGGAAGAGGAGATTTATGAGCGAGGGGAATCGATTGATTTTCCGGCTTCCGTGATTGAGTTTTTCCAAGGATATATTGGACAACCATATGGGGGCTTCCCTGAGAAGTTACAAAAAATCATTTTGAAAGGAACGGAACCGATTGAAGATAGACCTGGCGCATTACTTGAACCGATAGACTTTCAAAAGTTAAGAAAAGATTTGTATCATAAATTGGAACGTGAAGTCACTAGTTTTGATATCATTGCATATGCACTTTATCCGGATGTTTTTATGAGTTATCATAATTTCACAACAACATATGCAGATGTATCTGTTTTAGACACACCGACATACTTTTATGGAATGAGACTTGGAGAAGAAATTGAAGTGGAAATAGAACAAGGAAAAACATTGTTTATTCGTCTAGTCTCTATCTCAGAACCAAGGTCTGATGGTACTCGAGTTATTTATTTCGAATTAAATGGTCAATCCCGTGAAATTGTTATTCGAGATAAGAGTGTAAAGACAGATATTAAGGAATTGCCAAAAGCAGATAAATCAGAACCGAAACATGTTGGTGCAACCATGCCAGGAACAGTAATTAAGACATTATGTTCTAAAGGGGATAAAGTGAACAAGGGCGATTATTTATTAATTACGGAAGCAATGAAAATGGAAACAACGATCCAGGCACCTTTTAAAGGAGTTATAAAAGAAATTCATGTTGATGCAGGTGCTGCAATCAATGTGAATGATTTGCTAATCGAATTTGAATAAAATAAACCAACGCAACAAAACACTCTATTAAATAAAAAATGATGCTGTTTATCGAAAGTTAAACAGCATCATTTTTATATTTTATAAGAATTATTCGAACGGTATATATTGTTAAAGTTAACGTTGGTTTTGATATTATCTTTCCCTATGTCCCTGACCTGTGTTCAAACTTATTAGACGATGAAGGCGGGGAAGGTTGAATGTGAACAGCGTTTGAATCGGCTTTTGCACTTCTTGATGATAATAGAATAAAGTAACTTAAATTTCCAAAGTAACAAGTAATGAAGAAAGCATGTAAAATCGCAATCCAGAGATTCAATCCAGTGAAAATGATAAGCGCTCCAAATAACACTTGCATTGTAATCAAAATACTTGTCGTTACCCAACCCCAATACATCACACGGTTATTTCGGTAATTTTTTAGCACTTTCACTAAAAAGATAATCGTCCAAATAAATAGAATTCCCGCAAGTAAACGGTGTCCCATCTGAATCCACTGTAAAAAGCTATAATGACCGAACGCAAACGGTGCTCCATTAGAACAAAACGGCCAACTGGGACAGACGAGATTCGCACTAACATGTCTTACTAGTGCCCCTGTATAAACAACGATAATCGTATAAATCGTTAAAGCATATATTTCTTTTCGATGATTTGGTTTTATATGAAGAGAAGTTGCATCAAATTTTTTGTCTACTTCAAATATCAGTAAAGTTAATAGAAATACTGCTGCAAATGAAATTAAGGATATACCGAAATGTAGTGCTAATACGAAATCTGATTGTCCCCATACTACTGCAGCTGCACCTATTAAACCTTGTAGGATAAGAAAAAAGACAGAAAGGAAACTTAGAAATTTGACTTCTCGAATGTGACCAATTAATATCCAGGCTAAAACAGCAAGGAGCAAGACCGTTACTCCAATAACTAAAGAAACAAGTCGATGGCTTAATTCTATAATCAATTCGGGTGTAATATTGCTCGGGATAAGTTCACCGTCACACAAAGGCCAACTCTTCCCACAGCCAGCGCCGGAATCAGTTTTAGTCACTAAAGCACCACCAAGAAGAATGAACATCATACCAATGGTGGAAACAACCGCCAGCCATTTAACAGTTCTTAACATATCACTAGCCTCACTTCTTTTTTTAAAACTATGTCAACCTTATTATGATAGTTGCTATGTTTTGTATTCAATCTAAATCAATTCTACCTGTAATGATAAATCGTTTTGGAATAATAAATCAATCAAATATAACTGACAAGAGAAAAACACACAGCCTTTTGTCACATATTTGTGACAGTTTGTTTCAACATTTACAAAAAGAAGGGAACATACTGTGAAATCTCCTTGCAAAAAAAAAATAAGTTTGTAAAATAATTTCATAGAAGGTATCAAGTAGCATCTATTTGTACTTGTGTATTTTTCTTGCTATAATAAAAATTGCATAAGGTGGTTTGAAAAAGTGTATTTGTTGCAGATCAATTCAACATTTATAATTATGTAATTGTATCATGATGGTGAAATTGACCATGATTATAGGAAGATTATTATATAATGTAAGTCTTTCTATTTTCTTTTTGCTTACGAATGATTGAAAGGGGGCTTTCATAAATGGTCAATGGATAGTCCAATATTTGTATGCTTATTATCCTTCAGCCAAAAAAGGATTTAAATCATTTGAATGACTTTTCCTTAATTGGTTATAAATAAGTAGCAGTACGCAATTGCTTTGCAGCTAGTTTATTTACATAGGCTTGAATTACAATCCAAAATAGTTAGAAGTCATTTCTATAGAAACTACTCTATTGGTATTACTAACATTTTGTGATTTATAAGGATTAATGAAACGCTGCAAATCCAAATATTAAAACGACAATTATTCAAACCCTGTGAACTGATTGCAGATTAAATAAATGTATTATGATTTATATCTTGCATAACCTGCTTCATTATTACGTAGTTCATAAATGGTATGAATGATCTTGTACTATTTCAAAAATATCTTATATATAGCAATCATCATTAAAATTAATGAATACTCAGATGCTAAAAAGTGATATTATAATCAATCAAGAAAGAGAGGTATGCTTACATGAAAGAATGGATGGGAAAACTTAGATCCCTGCTCGTTCTGGGTTCTATCGTTTTGGTATTATCTGCATGTGGCCGTGATAACCTAACTGCACTAGTTCCAAAAGGTTATGGCGCAGATATTTCCATGAAATTAATTATATTAACAACGGTGGTTATGACATTTGTATTTATCGTTGTTATGATATTGATGGTTATTGTATTACTTCGCTACCGGAAGAAAAAAGGGGATAAAGTTATTAACCCTGAACAGGTAGAAGGAAATAAGATGTTAGAAACAGTATGGACAATTATTCCGATTATTTTGGTTGTCATCATGGCAGTACCAACAATCTTTGCGACTTTCCACTTAGCAGAGTCAAAGGATGCTGCAGATCATATTAATATTGATGTAACTGGAAATCAGTATTGGTGGCATTTTGATTATCAAAATGAGGAAATTTCAACAAGTCAGGATATATATGTTCCTGCGAATAAAAAAGTTTATCTTCATTTAAATTCTAATGATGTTATTCACTCTTTTTGGGTACCAAGTATTACTGGAAAACTAGATGTTAACCCAGAAAACGAGAATACCATGTATATAGAAGCCTATGAAGAAGGGGTTTATTATGGTAAGTGTGCCGAACTTTGCGGTCCGTCCCACTCATTGATGGACTTTAAATTAATTGTGGTCAGCGAAGAAGAGTATGATCAATGGGTTGCAGATATGCAGGATTTTGATTCTGAAGAGTTAGATCTTGATGGTGCTGCTGTAGATGGTGAAGAGCTGTTCGATGATAAAGGTTGTATCAGTTGTCACGCTACAGACACACAAAATTATTCTGCTGGAAGTGTTCCTCAGGGACCAGATTTGACGCAATTTGGAGATCGTACGAATCTTGCAGGTGTTTTCCCAATGGAAAAAGAAGAAATTGTGAATTGGATTCAAGATCCTGAATCCATGAAACCAGGTAACAAGATGACTGGTGCTTATGATCCGGTAGATGACGAAGAAGCAGATAAGATTGCAGATTATTTACTTGAATTGCAACCATCTGATGTTACACCGGAAGATAAAGAAGTAAAAAATGAAGATGAGTAATGGATATGATTATTTTATTTAGGAGGTTGTTAACGTGAGCAGTATTGCAGCTACTGGAAAACGTGGTGTTGGATCTGCTATTTGGGATTACCTGACGACAGTTGACCATAAAAAGATTGCCCACTTGTATTTGGCAGGTGGAGGATTCTTCTTCCTACTTGGTGGTATTGAGGCATTAATCATTCGTATTCAATTGATTACGCCGCAAAACGACTTTGTCAGTGCAGGATTCTATAATGAAGTTCTAACAATGCACGGAACAACAATGATATTTCTCGCGGCAATGCCGATATTAATTGGCCTAATGAACGCCGCGATGCCGTTGCAAATTGGGGCAAGGGACGTTGCTTTCCCTTTCTTAAACGCTCTTAGTTTTTGGTTGTTTCTATTTGGTGGTTTACTATTAAATATCAGTTTCTTAACTGGTGGAGCACCAGATGCTGGGTGGACTTCTTATGCATCGCTTGCGATGGAGTCGCCGAGTAGGGGGATTGATTACTATATAGCTGGTCTCCAAATAGCCGGTGCCGGTACGTTAATGGGTGGTATTAACTTCTTAGCAACCATCGTTACAATGCGTGCACCTGGTATGACTTATATGCGTATGCCGCTGTTTACATGGGCTACATTTATTACTAGTGTACTCATATTGTTTGCATTCCCGGCACTTACAATTAACTTATTCTTATTAATGTTTGACCGTATGTTTGATACAGCATTTTTGATGTTTCTCTTGGTGGTAACACCATAATTTATCAGCACTTATTCTGGATATTTGGACACCCAGAAGTGTATATACTAATTTTACCGTTGTTTGGTCTGTTTAGTGATGTGTTCTCGACTTTCTCTAGGAAGAGACTATTCGGATATACAGCAATGGTATTTGCAACTATGCTTATTGCATTTTTAGGGTTCATGGTTTGGGCTCACCACATGTTTACAGTAGGACTTGGCCCAGTTGCTAACTCTATTTTCGCAGTAGGTACGATGGCAATCGCAGTACCAACAGGTATTAAAATATTTAACTGGCTCTTTACAATGTGGGGTGGTCAAGTAACTATAAACTCTGCAATGCTTTGGGCATTAGGTTTCATTCCTTCCTTTACAATTGGTGGAATGACTGGTGTTATGCTCGGTTCAGCAGTTGCGGACTATCAGTTCCACGACACTTACTTTGTTGTTGCGCACTTCCACTACGTAATTGTTGGTGGTACCGTGTTTGGTATATTCTCAGCACTTCATTACTGGTGGCCAAAGATGTTCGGTCGTATTCTAAATGAAACACTTGGAAAAATAACGTTCTGGTTCTTTTTCTTCGGTTTCCATTTAACATTCTTTATCCAACACTTCCTAGGATTGATGGGAATGCCTCGTAGATACTGGGTTTTCTTACATGATCAAGGATTGGACTTAGGAAACGTTATTAGTAGTATTGGTGCATTTTTGATGGGTGTAGGTGTTGTTGTATTTCTTTACAACATTGTGCATACCGCTGTTAAAGGTGAAAAAGCATCTGCAGACCCATGGGATGGACGTACACTTGAATGGTCAGTGTCTTCACCACCGCCTTATTATAACTTTGAACAGTTACCACTTGTTCGTGGGTTAGATCCTTTATGGATTGAAAAGATGGAAGGTGACGGCACAATGCCTCCAGGAGAGCCACTTGATGACGTTCATATGCCTAACGGATCATTTATTCCATTCTTAATGGGACTAGGATTCTTTGTAGCAGGCTTTGGATTTATTTATCAAGCTGATTACACTTGGACCTACCTATTGCTATATGGTGGAATGGCGTTCTCTATTGGTTGTATGGTTGTTAGATCATTGAAAGATGACTATGGATATCATATTCCAAAAGAAGAACTGCAAAAGGCTTTAGAAGGGGAGGCAAAGTAATAAAATGAGTCAAGAACACAGTGAATTATTCCCAGATGTTTTGCCAGCTGAACCTGAAAAAGTCACATTAGAGGGACAGAATAAATTCTTTGGTTTATGGTTCTTTCTTGGCGGTGAAACAGTTTTATTTGCTAGTCTATTTGGAACCTACCTCGCGTTGAAAAATTCAACTGCGGGGGGGCCTTCCTCAGATGAATTATTTGGTTTAGGGCTCGTATTTCTAATGACAATGCTACTACTTGTTAGTTCATTAACAAGTGTGTACGCAATGTATCATATGCGTAACGGTGACTATAAAAAGATGGTATTATGGTTGGCTATAACAGGGTTACTAGGTATTGGTTTCCTTGGCGCTGAAATATATGAGTTTGCCCACTATATTATAGAGTATGACTTTAATTTCCGGTCATCAGCATTTGGTTCTGGATTCTTTGCACTTGTAGGATTCCATGGTGGACACGTTCTTTTTGGGATTTGCTGGTTAACTACATTGTTAATCCGTAATGCAAAACGTGGATTGAATTTGTATAATGCACCTAAGTTCAATACATTCAGTTTGTACTGGCACTTTATTGACGTTGTTTGGGTGTTCATATTTACAGTAGTATACTTAATGGGAAAGGTGGGGTAAATATTGACTGATCAGGTTTCAAATACATCCAATAAAGAAAAAGAAGCATATAAAAGACAAAAGAGTAAAGAAGAAATGCAAAAGCAATTAATTTCATTTTCTCTTATGATTGGTTTTACTTTGATAGCATTTGCCATTGTTGCAACTGATTCAGTTGAAAAGATCTATATTATCCCTATCCTATTCTTGATGGCAATTGTTCAAGCAGGTTTTCAGTTCTATTATTTTATGCATTTGAAAGATAAAGGTCATGAAATGCCAGCAGTCTTAATTTTTGGAGGAGTCTGGGCAGCATTTTTGACACTTGCAGGATTAATTGTTATTACATGGTGGTAAATGTTAAAAAACTGGGGCTATCCCCAGTTTTTTTATTTCTGTAATATGTTCAAAATTCGTCACATCATGAATGACTCATTTATGATGAATTTGTTATAATAGAGGGTATAGAATTATTCCGAGGTGAATAAAATGTGGTTGGAATTACAAATATTTGGTTTTCGGGCTTTATGGAGCCCATATATTTTAGGTCTTTTAGTATTAGCTGGATTGGTATATTACGTTATAACAGGTCCTAAACGTCATTTATTTGGTGATGTTGGGAAACCTTCCATTAAACAGCAATTTCTGTTTTATGGGGGCTTGGCTCTCTTATATCTTATTAAAGGGTCTCCCATTGATTTAATGTCTCACATCATGCTTGGTGCGCACATGATTCAGATGGCTCTTTTATATTTTTTAGTGCCAATTATGCTAATAAGGGGGCTACCTGTCTGGATGTGGAGAAGGTTTATTAAACTGCCTATAATAAATCCTTTATTTCGTTTTTTCACACTTCCACTTATTGCACTTGCCCTCTTTAATGGTTTATTTCCTATTTATCATATTCCGGTTATTTTTGATTTTTCCAAAGCGTCTCCGACTGCTCACTTTATTATAACGCTTGGGTTATTCATTTTTGCGGTATTCATGTGGTGGCCAGTTGTAACACCTGTGAAGGAAATGGATGTTTTACAACCGTTATTGAAAATAGGATATTTAATTTTAAGTTTGTTCCTAGTATCAATTGCTTGTGCTCTCATTATTTTTGCGGACGAGCCAATTTATGAGGCTTTTTCCTCTAATGGGGCTTGGTTGCAATCATTAAGCATTTGTGTTCCTGTTGATGTACTTGATGGAATTAGTGGTTCTTTATCAGGTCCAGAAATGTTCTCGCCAATGAGTACGATTGATGATCAACAACTAGGTGGAATTGTCATGATGACAATGCAGCAAATTATTTATACATCTGTCATATCATGGGTCTTTTTTGGATGGTTTACGAGAAAAAATATGAAAGTAGACCCAATGCCAAAAGATCTACCGTATCATTATGGTAAATCATAAATTGGAAGGATAGCTAACATATATGGAAATATTACCTCTTTTAAGTACAATTATGATCGCAACTAGTGCAACATTTGTCGTCATTGGATGGAGGCTCATCCTGAAGGGTGAGGAAAAGAAACATAAAAAAGCAATGATTACGGCGGCATATTTTGCACTTGGATTTTTTGTTTTATATATTTCCAAAACTGTATTTATAGGTAATACTAGTTTTGGTGGTCCAGATTCTGTTAAAATTTATTATACCATTTTCTTGATATTTCATATTATATTGTCAACGATAGGAGCCGTTTTTGGCATTGTCACACTTCGTCTTGGTTTTATAGACTCACGTGCTAAGCATCGTAAAATTGGACCGATCACAAGCGTAATTTGGCTCTTTAGTGCCATTACAGGTGTTGCAGTATATATATTATTGTATCTGTTATTTCCTGGTGGAGAAACGACAAGTTTAATAAAAGCTATTTTAGGTATATAAATATAAAAAAGGTGAGGAACGCTTTATCGTTTCTCACCTTTTAAATATGAATTTTATATAATCAGAAGTTCTGACAAAAAATAAAGCATTCATGTGGTAAAATTACTTTGTATGGTTTGAGAGTTCTTCACTAGCTGTAACAAGTAATTTATTTGCACGTTCCACCAAGTTTTTAGGGAAATTCTCTTCTTCGCCGTATTCAATACCATGCGGATAATAGTGCTTTCCTAGGAGAGGCGTTTTAAGTTTCATAACTGCGTCACCTTTATCGACATCTCCTTCGATTGCTTCTGCTTGAACACGTACGTAATATGTAACATTTTTTTCTTGGGAATTAATTTTATAATCATACGTTACTCGTTCATAGTCCCAAGACTCTCCCTTGAAGAATGCATGTCTTGCCATGATGTCGTCGAGTGGTTTAAAATCAATGATTATATTATCTAGTCCCGTATTTTCAATATGCATCATTTTCACCTCAGTAATTAACTTAGTAAGTCAATCATAATAAAAGTTTGGCTAAGTTGCAATTAATTATGTTATTCTGTGCTGTATTGATTCAATTTACGCTATTATATTTAAATTTAGGAGGAATCATGAAACGTTTTGTTACTTTTATACTTTGTATTGCTGTCATTGCAATTGGTGTTTATTTTGTCATAGACAAAAAGCAGCTAGTTGATTTAGAAGACTTTAAACAGCTAACAAAAGAATCCTTACCTAAAATAAAGTCAAATCAAGAAGAGAAAGAAGTCTTACCTTTTTTCGAAGGTGACTTATTCTCATATATTGGGAAAAATTCTGAGAAACTCATTGATGATTTAGGTGATCCTGATAGAAAAGATATGAGCGCATATGGATATACCTGGTGGGTCTATACAGATGAAGAATCAACTTATATGCAGTTCGGAGTAGAAGATGATGAAGTTGTTACTATTTTTGCTTCTGGCGAAGATGTTCTAACAGACCCAATATCCATTGGCGATTCTTATGAGGAAGTCAATGAGGCGTTTAATTTTGAAGATGAAATTGAATATAAAGATGATTTGTCTTTTTATAAGTTTTTGATGAGTGACGAAGACTTACGAACCAATCCGCTTGTTAAAGTATCTGATGATGTATTTGTATCTGCATATTTTGACACTTTTACTGATGAATTATCTTCTGTTCGAATGATGACTGGTGATACTTTATTACAACAACGTATTTATGAAATTGAATATCGGGGAAGTTTACCTGATCCAATTGAACTTAGTGATGACGAATGGGAAAAGGTTGAATCAGGTATGGAAAAACAGATTTTTGATTTAAGTAATATTTATAGACATCGATTTGGTGTAGGGGCACTTAAAAAAGATAAGGAAGTGCAGGAAGTTGCTTACTTACATAGTAAAGACATGCAGGATAATGAATACTTCTCTCATTATGCCGAGGATGGTAGTGGATTAAAAGAAAGGTTACAAGAAAAAAATATTTATTATATGACTGCTGGGGAAAATATTGCTGCTCAACATACGGATGCTCCTGCGGCAATGGAAGGCTGGTTGAATAGTGAAGGACATAGAGAGGCGTTGTTAAATGACGAATATACACATCTAGGGGTAGGTGTTTATCACTTATATTACACACAAAACTTTTTGTTTAAGCCTTAGGTGATTCACATTATTGCATAAGCATGCTAAGATATTAATATGGAGGTGTAAAGTGTGATAGCAACAACTGAATTTGTTGATGTACTTGATGAAACGGATAAAATTATTAACATGATCAACCATTCCGATGTCATGCATCAATATAAAGAAGCTAATAATGCAATGAAAGAAGACGAGGAAGCACAACGTCTTATTCGTGCATTTTCACATATGAAAGACCAATATGATGATGTGCAGCGTTTTGGTCATTATCATCCAGATTATCATACCATTATGAAGGAAGTACGCAGCGCGAAACGACAAATGGACATGCATCATACTGTTGCAGCTTTTAAAGTTCAGGAAAGAAACTTGCAACGATTTTTAGATGAAATAAGTGAATGTATAGCTGGCAGTGCAAGTGAACACATTATGGTACCTAAGGATGGGGCTGCACTTACTGACAGTGGTTGTTCATCAGGTGGATGTGGCAGTGGCGGTAGCTGTGGCTGTCAAGCATCATAATATAAATATGAGAATAATAGGAGTTTAGGCATGCGTACAAAAAGGCAAGGAATGATTGTATGGTTCCAACATCGAAAAAATATTAAGACGATTAAACGATACGGCCATTTGCTGTATGTCTCAAAGAAAATGCGTTATGCGGTACTGTATGTTAACCAAGATCAATATGAAAATATTATCAATGACTTGTTGGAGCGTCCTTTTGTAACTAAAATAGATAGATCGCATCGACCATTTTTAAAAACTGATTATGAAAATGCATTACCGGATAAAGCAAAACAATATGATTATAAAGTTGGTCTTTAAACACTTTTGCACTATTTTTGCAGAAGTGTTTTTTTTAGAAGAAAATGTTTTAAAAAATTGCTAAAACGCTTTATATTTTTTAAAATGAAAGATATCCAGTGATAAAGGGGGCAATGTATGCGTATTATTGCAGGGGAATATAAAGGGAGGCAATTAAAGCCAGTTCCTGGGATGAAAACAAGACCTACATCCGATAAAATTAAGGAAGCAGTATTTCATCGAATGGGACCCTTTTTCGAAAAGGGACAATGTTTAGACTTATTTGCTGGAAGTGGTGCCCTTGGCTTAGAAGCATTAAGCAGGGGAATGGAGAAAACAATTTTTGTAGACTCCTCTATTCAAGCAGTTAAAACAATTCGACATCACGTAGAAATGTTAAAAATAGCGGAAAAGTGTGAAGTTTATCGCAATGATGCATTCAAAGCAGTAGACGTTTTATCTAAGAGAGAGGCACGGTTCTCACTAATTTTGCTCGATCCTCCATATGACGAAACGCTCTATCAGTCATTGATTGATCGATTATTGGAAGCGGAATTACTGCAACAAGACGGATTATTATATATTGAACATCGCCCGAATGCAGCATTTACAGTAGCAGGAAACAAAATGGAAGTTATATTCAAAAGAGAATATACTAAAACAACTAGTGTAACGATTCTTAAAAAAAGTAAACAAACTAAGTAAGAGATGAAATTTTGGGGGAGGAGAACATGATGCCGAATAAATTAGCAATTTGTCCAGGCAGTTTTGATCCAATAACGAATGGTCATCTTGATATCATTCAACGAGGTTCTACAATATTTGATGAGGTCATTGTTGTAATATTTAATAATTCATCTAAAGCACCACTTTTTACACCTGAAGAAAGGGCAGAGTTAATTAAACAATCGACAAAACATCTCCCTAACGTATCTGTGGATGTATCTGATGATCTTTTGGTTGATTATGCAAAAGCACAAAAAGCCAACGCCATATTGCGTGGGCTTAGAGCAGTAAGTGATTTTGAATATGAAATGCAAATTACATCTATGAATAAAAAATTGGAACCAGATATTGAAACAATATTCATGATGACAAACAATCAATATTCATTTTTAAGTTCCAGTATTGTGAAGGAAGCGGCTAAATATCAAGGTAATATTACAAATTTAGTTCCAGAAGTAGTAGAAAATGCTTTACGGAAAAAGTTCTCTTAGCACATTATTCGAAAGTACGTAACCGGTGAAAATAAATATATATAAATGAAATGAAAATACTAATAATAGTTAAAATAGGTCCGATATGATACATAACATTTAGCAATTGTAAAGGTTGTTCGGATTTAAACAATGATCCAACAGGTATAATCTCGTTAAAAGTGACAAGATGATTTGTGTACCATTTGAATGCAGCCCAGCAAATGATACTGCTAAATAGGGCGTGCATTAGACGGCCATACAAATAGGCTTTATAACGTATATCTGTGTTAGACAAAATGCTTGCAACTTGTGCGTGTATGGAAAAACCATTAAAGCCAAGAATAAAACTAACAGCAACAAGCTGAATGCTAGTAGATGCTTCTTTTATTTCACTGATTAAATCACTCCCCAATGTTATTTCAAATAAACCTGTAAATACAGCGGGAATTAAATCAGTAGGAAGCTGTAATGTAATGAATAACGGTGCAAGTATGGTTTGTATAAAAACAGTAATATCCATTACTTGTAACAGACTTGTAAAAACAGAAAACAAAATAATAAATCCGCCAATCATCAAAAGTGTTTGTACAGAAGTCGTAACTGATTCACCGATAATCTCTCCTATTGGTTGCTTTTTTTGAAGTCTTGTCCGGTGCATATGTTGAAAAGCCCTATGAATGATATTTCGTTTTGTTGAAGGAATTAAAGACATTTTTGGTGTCTGTTCTTCTTCTGAACCATAAAAGCGCATAACAAAACCGACAAGAATATTACCTGCGTAATGACTTGCTGCTATAATAATGCCGAGTTCAGCCCGGTGGAATAATCCAACAGCAAGTGCACCGAAGATGAATAATGGACTTGCAGTATTTGTAAACGAAATAAGACGTTCTGCTTCTATTCGAGAAATTTGTCTTCGTTTACGTAACATAGCACTGATTTTTGCGCCTGAAGGATACCCACTAGCCATACCAATCATCCAAGCAAAACTGCCAATGCCAGGTATATTAAATAAAGGGCGCATAATTGGTTCAAACAAGACACCAATAAATTTTACGACTCCAAAGCGAGTTAATAATTCTGCTGCAATAAAAAATGGAAGCAAAGATGGAAATACAACTCTCCACCACATATCAAGTCCACGGATACTTGCATGGAAACTAGTCTCTGGGAATATAATCATGGAGAGTGAAATAAATAAAAGTATAAATGCAATGAATATTGTATATAACTTTTGCTTCAATCTACTGCCTCCTCAACGATATGGATAACTTGTCTATTCATTATACGCAAAGGGTACATGCATTTATGATTTTAATCATTTAACAAGACGGAAAAAAAGAAGGAGAACTACATGAAGTATTCAAAAAAAGCACTCATCTCGTTTGGTGCTATATTCATTATTATGTTTATTGCTGTAACATATGAATTGCCCTATTATATTTATAAACCGGGATCAGCCGATAGCTTAGACAATATGATTGAAATAGAAGATGGATATCAAGCTACAGGAGAGATGCATTTAGTCACAGTAAGTGGAGGGCAGGCGACTCCACTTGAATTTTTAAAAGCAAAGTTTTCTGATTTTCAAGAAGTTGTTCCTTTGAAAGAGGTACGTCCAGAGGGTATATCAGATGAAGAATATATGGAGTATCAATTGCATCTCATGGACAATTCCCAGCATGCTTCAATAGCTGTAGCATATGAAGCGGCAGGAAAGGAAGTCAACCTTAAAAACAATGGTGTCTATGTTGTTCATGTTGTAGAAGGAATGTCCGCGGAGGATATTGTGAAACCAGGAGATAGAATTACGGAAGTAGATGGCCGTGAAATAGAAGAGTCATCGGAGTTCGTCGATTATGTAAAAAAGAAGGATGAAGGGGAAGTTCTTAAACTGAACATAGAACGTGACGGAGAAACGTTGAATGAGGAGGTTGAAGTTAGTTTATTCCCAGATGATCCCGAGGAAGTTGGAATTGGTATCCAATTAGTAACAAATGAAGAGATTGAGGTCGATCCACCGGTAAATATCAAAAGTGGTGATATCGGCGGACCTAGCGCGGGATTAATGTTTTCACTGGAAATTTATAACCAATTAACAGAAAAGGATATTACTAAAGGGTATAATATTGCTGGTACAGGTGCTATCGATTCAGATGGAAATGTTGAACGGATTGGAAGTATAGATAAAAAGGTTGTTGCAGCAGATGAAGAAGGGGTAGAAATCTTCTTTGCTCCTAACGAACAAGGTGTTAAAGGATCTAACTATAGGGAAGCAAAACAAGCAGCAGAAAAAGTAGGAACAAGTATGAAGATTGTTCCAGTTGATACCTTTGATGATGCATTAGAGTATTTGGAAAAACTTCAAAAGCATAAAGGGTAAATCCTATATAGATTAGGATTCCCCTTATTCATCCATGATAGGAAGCTTGAATTCCTGTTTTTTAAGAGACTGCTGTAATGTAACCGGTAATGATGTATAATAAATTTCCTGTGCTTTTTCATCTAGGTGTAATGCTGTTTTATTAAATTTATTGAGACCAGTATAAATGGGTACTTCCACATTTTTTTTATAGCTATTTAAATAAGATTGACCTGTTTTAGACATTCCAAGTAACCGAATATAAGGTAAACTTTCAAGCCCAATGAATTGCTGAATGGATTGCTTCGTTGTATTTGTCAAAATATGAACGAAACAACGTTGGAGTCTCGTTTGGGTATAACGTTTCGTTTTTATCAACGAAAGCCAATGCTCTATGGATTCAGCTTGTTTAACGGTTCGTTTTAAACGATATTCCAGCCCTTCATCCACGCCGTGAATAGTTGATAGTTGTTCTGGTTCTTGAGATAATACTTGATAACGTAATAATGGGAAATACTTCTCCCAATCATGGATTTCTCCTGCTGTTTGATAATATTTTTTAAATTGTTGGAGACTTTCTACCGGTAATGTACTTGTCATTTTATTTGAAAATCCATTTGTCATAAATTCTTTTCGAATACTAGTTGCACTAGCAATATGTGTATCAATTTCTTGATCGTGATACCCACTTTGGATGCGTTGAATAGTAAGTGGTGTAATAGGTAAGTTTAAATGTTTAATGGCGTTCACATAACTAAAACCAAGTATGTTATTTGGCTGAAGGAGATCAATTTCTGTAAGGTCAATTGCTTGATAGGCTTTCTGACTGGCGACCGGGAAACTATCCCCTTTATTGAGTTGCTTTTGTAGCGCATATTCATAATCAGGTTTATTTTTCTCGATAACAGTATAAGCTTTTAAAAAAGGTTCGATATTACCTGACTCACTACCGAAACAAATACTATTTACTCCCATTTGGGCAAGAGATTTTACAGCACCTTCAGCAAATAATTCACTGCTTTGAACAGCATAAGCATAAGGCAACTCAATAACAATATCTACACCAGAGGAAATGGCAGCTTTTGTACGATGAAATTTATCAACAATGGCTGGCTCTCCTCTTTGTAAAAAACTGCCACTCATTACTGCTATGATACAATCAACGTTAGCCTTTTTTTTCGCTTCTTTTACATGATGGAGATGACCGAAATGAAATGGATTATATTCAACAATTAAACCGGAAGCTTTCACAAAAATCACACCTCTTTAAGGGAGTATTGTTATTCATTTTACCAAACATTAAGAATTCAGCCAAACTGATTAATCATTAATTTAGAGAAGATGAATCATCTGAAGTTTTAAGTGATAAAATAGTTGACAAAAGTGTAAAATCCATATAAAATTACTCATGTTGTCGAGAGGTGACGAGCAATGGAAAAAATGCAGTTTTCTATTAAAAAGTTGGAAAATGAAGCGGTGGATACGCCGGTTTATTTTGATGAAATGGTAGACATATCTAACTTGGCTTTATCAAAGAGTAATGATATTAGGAAGATAGATAAAGTACAAGTGAAGGGTTTTGTCGTGGCAGAAAAAGATGAATTTATTTTTTCATTTACTGTAACAGGCAAAATGATTCTCCCTTGTGCAAGAACGCTTGCTGATGTTGATTATCCCTTTGAATTCAAAGGGGATGAGGTTTTTTCCACTGCAGATATAGTACCTGATGATGAAGATGAAGAAGTACATCACGTACAGGGAGAAATGCTTGACTTGACTCCATATATCAAGGAAAATATTATACTGCAAATGCCGTATCGAGTGTTTTCTGAAGAGAAGGGTTTGCAGAGCGGTAGTGGATGGGAACTTTATGACGAAGAATCTTTTAATCGTGAACAAAGTGAACAAATCGATCCGCGACTAGCTAAATTGCAACAACTGATAGATACAGATAAGGATAATAAATAGTATGTATGAATTGTATCGTATTGAAGGAGGTGTACATCATGGCAGTACCAAAGCGTAAAACATCAAAAAAAGTTAAGAATCAACGCCGTGCACATCAAAATTTGACTGTACCTGGTTTGATTGAATGTTCTAATTGTGGAGAATTGACAAAGCCACATTATGTTTGTAAATCTTGTGGCCATTATGATGGCAAAGAGGTTGTTGAATAAATAAACGACGCTAATGTAATGTACACTACAGGAGACAGATCACTATCAGTGGTCTGTTTTTTCATATAAAAAAGGAGGGAAAAGGTTATATATCATAACCTTTGTGATTATGGGGAAATACGTTGACTTTGTAGAAGATAAATATGGTTTGATTACGTTAAAGCGTCCGGAAAAACGTCATGCTATACATACGCAAATGGCAATAGAGTTACATAGTGCAGTGCAACAGGCGAAAAGAACCTCTATTCCTTTTTTAGTAATAACTAGCGAAGGATCTAATTATTTTTGTGCTGGAGGTGATTTGAATACATTGCATAGTGGACTCCCAAAATCAGAAGTTGAAGAAAAACTATTCTTTATGAATGAAGTGTTGTATTCAATCGCTACATTTCCAGTACCGGTTATATGTTTGTTGCAAGGAAACGCACTTGGTGGAGGATGTGAATTAGCTACTGCCTGTGATATTCGTATTGCAAAATCAGATACAAATTTCGGATTTATTCAAACGAAGGTTGGTATTTTGCCTGGTTGGGGCGGTGGTGCTCTTTTATATAAGAAACAATTGATGGACCTTGCATATCACTGGTTACTAACAGGAGCGATTCATGATACAACTTATCTTTATGAGAAAGGCTGGTTGCAGGAAGTGCATCAAGATAAAGATTGGAATATAGATCAATTACTTGCACCTTATATAAATAAAAGTATAAAGCAGATGGTGTATTTGAAAGCACAGTACTTACGTCATATTGATAAAGAATCTCTTCGAAAAGAAATGAAACAGGAAACAGCTCATTGTGTCAATTTATGGGGTTCACCATCACATCATTTTTATATTAATGAGTTTAAAAAAGAATAGATTATCATACTTCTTTTTCTATGTATTCTATCATGCAAAAAACGTGCATATAATGATAGAGAATAGAGGAGGGAATGTATGAAGAATAAAGCGCGACAGGATGCTTGGTCTAAAGAGGAAGATTTATTTCTGGCAGAAACTGTTCTTGAGTACATCGGTAAAGGGAAGACGCAGTTGGAAGCCTTCGAAAAAGCAGGGCAATTGTTATCTCGAACTTCAGCAGCTTGTGGATATAGGTGGAACGCAACAGTAAGAAAAAGATATGATCATGCAGTTGCGTATGCAAAAAACAATCAAAAAATTAATTTCAAACATGATAGCCAATCACCAATGCCTGCTGATAAGGGAACAACGATAGATTCCGTTATTACGCTATTAGAACAGATGAAATCAAAAGAGATGATACAAGAATCACAGAAAGATGTAGAAGCAATGGAAGAGTTAACAGAAGTAAATAACCGTTTACAGGAAAAAATAAAACGTTATGAAGAAGCTTGGCGTGAGATGGGGAAGTTATGGCAGTGGATTCATCAAAAGGAGACTAGTACAGATGAACATGGATAATTCCATGGTCATCTGTTTTTTTGTAAGTTAATTTAAATCGTGTGTATTTTATGCTAAGTAAATTCAGTCTTTTTTCTTCTCTTTAATGGTTGTGATGTCCCCGCTCGCAGACTGTGGGGGCTGTACTGCTTGTTTTACACCTTCAGGCATCCATATATATGGATTCTCCCCTAGATCACGTTCAATATTATAAGAGGCTCGTTCAAACCCCATCTTCTCCCAGAACTTTTTGGATGTTGGTTCAATACTTGGATTTGTTTTAATTGGTTGTTGGAAACCTTTTGCGTAATCCACTAACAGTTTTCCATAACCTTTAGTCCGATAAGCTGGTAAAACTTCTAATTTAAACAGTACAACATAATCTTGTGGAGGATTAAAATAATCATCGTATTTTTTAGAACGTTGATAGAGACTCATTCTTGCAACAAGGTTATTACCGTAAAAAATTCCGTAAAATGGAGAATCACTATCATTTTCAACAATTTCGTTTTCTAAGTCTTCAAACATAGACAATTCTTGTGTTCCGTAAGCTTGGAATCGTTTGAAGTCCTCTAATGTTTTATAATTAATTAAAAGTCTTTCTACTTTTACATCTGCCATTATGCATCTTTCCTTTCCATTTTTAATTGATTGGTATTGTATATCTCTAATATTTATTATAGTATAAATAAATGGATAATGAAATGGAACGGAGCATCTGTTTTTAATTTTGTTAAATGAGCAAAGTGTCTAAGGGTGGGTGTAAAAAAGTAATGCGGATTGGAATTGTTGGTGCCGGTGCTATTGGAATGCTGTTGGCTGGCTATTTAGAAAAGGAACATGAAATAATTGTTTTTCCTCATCGGATCGAGCAACGGGAAAATATTAAAAATGAAGGCATATATGTTTATGACTCTCTATTAGACGAACGAAGTATTAACGTAAAGGTAGCCCGTCTTGATAACGATTTCCCTTCACTTGATTGTTGTTTTATTTGTGTAAAGCAATCAGAACTACAAAGAATACTACATACGTTACATGAGTTACCAACCGATTTACCACTTATTTTTATCCAAAACGGGATGAGGCATTTAGATGCATTAAAGGTACTTCGACAACCTGTGTATATTGGTATAGTATCCCACGGTGCAAAAAGATTGAACGATGTTTGTGTATCACATAAAGGAAAGGGCAATATATTATTAGCTTCTTTTAAAAAGGACCATGGAGAGTTGCATAAATTAGCTGATAGTTTACACCAAAATGAATTTCCATTTGAGCCAGTGGAAGATTGGCGGTCTATTATGAGAGAGAAAATGCTTGTAAATAGTGTCATAAATCCGTTAACAGCATTATTTCAAGTCCCAAATAAAGAAGTGATAAAGAATGAGCATATATTGAAACTGGCAAAGGCTCTATGTATGGAAGCTGCAACAGTTTTAGAATTAGATGCTGATGCAGCGTGGGAAAAAGTCGTTACTATAGTAAAGAAAACTGGAGATAATACTTCATCTATGCTTCAAGATATACAAAGTGGGAAAGAAACGGAAATAAAGGCTATCTCGGGTTATTTATTATATAATACCAATGAATCTCTACCATACACATCATTTATTTATGAGTCTATACAAGCATTGGAAAGAAAGGAAAAGCAAATATGAAGGAATGGACAATGTACGTACCAATTATATTAGTATGTATCCCTATATTGATGACAATTCTTTTTTATCAAGTTCATTATCGAATGAATAAGAACCAATGGAGAGCTATTCATTTTACAGTTCAATTTAGTTTTATTTTTTATATAATTGCAGACACAATCTTATTTAATTGGATATTGCATAAAAATTTATTAGGTATATTTGCAATCTTCTTGATTATTTTGCTTTCAATCATTTTAATTATACAAAGAAAACTAAAAATGGAGATTGACCTAAAGCAAGGAATTGTTTCTTTGATGCGTGTTTCATTTTTGATTTTTTCTATTTTATACGTGATCCTTTTGTTATATGTAGTTATAGTAGGATATGTAACTTAATGGATACGTAAACAGATTACATGAAAGATGTACTCATATCTAATACAATACATGTTGACGGAATAACTTAGTAAAAGGGGCAGCAATAAATGGATATAATGCCGATACACTTGGAAAAGAACAATAAATTCGCAGTTGACTATCAACATAAACTAGAAATAAGTAAACAATATTTTCATTATCATCCATATAAAGATGATGAAAATAGACTGGCTGATATACAAAAACGTACTTTTAATCGTAAAGCACTAAGTAAAGTGTTAGAACAAATGAACAAGGAATGGGACGCACCAGTTGAAACGCTGGAACAAATTGAACGTCTTAAAGACCCTATGAGTACCGTGGTTATTGGTGGACAACAAGCTGGTCTATTGACAGGTCCATCGTACACTATGAATAAAATAATTACGGTAATCCGATTGGCTAAAGAAAAAGAAAATGAATTGAATCAACCAGTTTTACCCGTGTTTTGGATTGCAGGGGAAGATCATGATTTTGACGAAATCAATCATGTGTTTTCTATAAAAGATAATAAGCTTTATAAACATCTTATTAATCAATATGATTCGACTGGGAAGTCAGTATCTGACATTAACATTGATAAAGCTGCTGCAAAAAAGTGGCTTCAACAACTCCTAAACGATGTTCCAGAAACTATTTATTCTGCAACATGGTATGAAGACACAATTCGTTGTCTCCATAAATCTCATTCATATACTGATTTTTTTGCACGATTAATATTTCAACTTTTCCCTGACTCAGGTGTTATTTTAGTTGATGCGCATAATAAAGCATTACGAGAACTGGAATCGTCCAATTTTTCCTTATTAATAAAGCATCAGCCAGAAATTACTGACTATGTTTATCATACTTTGCAAATAATGCAACAACATGGATACCCTGCTCCACTTGATTCGGATTCTAACAACGCTAATATATTTTATCATGATGATGACGGATCACGTATCTTACTTGAACGAAGCGGTAATCAATGGATTGGCAAGAATGAAGAAGTGGTGAAATCAACTGAGGAAATGTATGATATAGCAAACAACGCTCCATGGAGATTAAGTACAAATGTTGTAACAAGACCTATCATGCAAGAATTAATATTTCCGTCCCTAGCTTTTGTGGCAGGGGATGGTGAAATTAGTTATTGGGGCGCTTTGAAATCTGCTTTTGAAACGGTTGGTATTAAAATGCCTCCAGTGGTCCCAAGACTATCAATCACTTTCATTACAGACAGAATATCAAAATTACTTTATAAACGTGCATTAAAGGCAGAGGATGTCATCCGTACAGGAACGGCCGAGGCAAAACAACGTTGGTTATTAACACAAAAAAGTGTACCACTTGATATGTTGTTTGATGAAACAAAAGACAGTATGGCAAAAATCCATCATCCACTAACCCAGTATGCAGCATCAATAAGCCCCGATTTGGAAAACGAAGCAGAAAAAAACTTTGCATACATTGAGCAGCAGTTAGATTATTTGAAAAAAAGAATGATTAAAAAGATGGAATCCAATCATGATCTTCAGTTAGGACATTTCCGGGAATTGGAGAATATGTTACGACCGAATGGATTGTTACAAGAAAGGGTTTGGAATCCTTTCTTAATAATAAATCAATACGGATACCAGTTTATCAAGGAATTGTTGGAGAATGATCATCTATCCTTTGAACAAAATCATTATATGGTATGGCTAAACAAATAGTTGATACCACAAATGTTGAGATGAAATTGACTTGATTAAGAGTTTTTTGGTTTATATAACCAGAAGACTCTTTTTTTTGGTTTTATTCCCCACCATCCTCCACAATTTTAAAAAATCCATAAAAACCACGAGATTACAATACTTTCATAGATTTTTATTTACTTATTTTATAGGTATAAGGAATCATTTTTGGCTATCTTCTAAAAAATGGGTGGAGGATTGTGGGGGATTGTGGTAGTATGAAATCATGGAAGGATTGAATGCTAATGTTCATGGGAGAGTATCAGCATAATATCGATACAAAAGGAAGAATGATTGTGCCAAGCAAATTTCGAGAATCTCTTGGTGAGGTATTTGTGTTGACCAGAGGACTCGATCATTGCTTGTTTGCTTATCCCATGGATGAGTGGAAGCAACTTGAAGAAAAGTTGAAAAAACTCCCACTGACGAAAAAAGATGCACGTAGTTTTACGCGTTTTTTCTTTTCAGGAGCAGTGGAATGCGAAGTGGATAAACAAGGTAGAATTAATATCCCTTCACCACTTCGAACCTATTCAAAATTAGATAAAGAATGTGTTGTAATAGGTGTATCCAATCGCATAGAAGTATGGGCAAAAGAAATTTGGGAAGATTATATCCAAGAGTCAGAGGATTCATTTGCTGATATAGCAGAGAATTTGATGGATTTTGATATTTAAAAGCAGGTGGATGACATGTCCGAATCAATTCATAATAGTGTATTAAAAAACGAGGCCATTAAAGCTTTGAATGTAAAGGAAAATGGTATTTACGTAGATGGCACGCTCGGTAGAGCAGGGCATGCGAGAGAGATTGCAAAACAGCTTCATTCAGATGGACTCTTAATTGGCTTTGATCAAGATAAAGCTGCAATTGAAGCTGCGAAGTCAGTATTGCCGGATAAAAGTTTATTGATTCATGATAATTTTATCCATTTAAACAAAGTGCTGGAGGAACATCAGATTTCAGAAGTTGACGGTATTTTGCTTGATTTAGGGGTATCTTCCCCTCAGCTTGACGAAGATACGCGCGGCTTTAGTTATCAACAAGATGCAGTGCTCGATATGCGCATGGATCAACGGCAATCATTAAGTGCCTATGAAGTAGTAAATAATTGGACATATGAGCAGCTGGTTAAAACTTTTTTCAATTATGGAGAAGAGAAGTTTTCCAAAAATATTGCGCGTGCGATTGAAAGAGAACGTGCGAAAAAATCAATTGAAACAACTTACGAATTAGTTGAAATTATTAAAGAAGCAATTCCTGCGCCAGCAAGGCGTAAAGGAGGACATCCCGCAAAAAGGATTTTTCAAGCTATACGAATCGCAGTGAATGATGAATTGGAAAGCTTTAAAAATGTATTAAATCAATCAGCAGCAGCAACGGCTATTGGTGGAAGAGTTGTTGTGATTACATTCCATTCATTAGAAGACAGGATTTGTAAACAAGCATTTAAAAAATGGAGTTCTCCCAAACCGGTTCCAAAAGGGATGCCAATCATTCCAGAGGGATTTGAGGCACCATTTAAATTAATTACAAAAAAACCTATTCTACCTTCAGATAATGAAGTAGCATCGAATCGACGGGCAAGGTCTGCAAAATTACGAGTCATAGAAAAAGTTAAAGTTTGGAATGAATCATTTAAATATGAAGGAGGACGATAATTATGAATACGAACAATGCAAGACAATGGCAACAGTATTCTGCACAAACACAAAGAGATAACCAAAGAAAAGTTGTAGTGAAAGTACGTTCTAAAAATTGGTTAACTAAAGGTGAAAAAGTTATTTATGCTTTTCTAGCTACTGCATTATTAGGTATAGGTATTTTCATAGTTTCCTATGCTTCATCTGTTGATACGTTAAATCGTGATGTCCAATCACTGGAACAAGATATTCAAAAACAAACAGCAAAGAACGACGAGTTACTAGGTGAAGTAAGAGAACTAAGTAAATCGGAAAGAATCACAAGCATTGCGAAAGAAAATGGACTTAAAATACAAGATGCTAAAGTGAAACGTGCTGTAGAATAAAAGGATCTACACGATAGATGGTGGTATAAAATTGATAAATGATTGCAATGCTTAGTGTTTATGATACTGGTTAAGCGATTGAATTCCTTGAATATAGTTGGTTCAATTCATTTTTAATCCACCATTGATTTGAAATATTTAAGTGCTCTGTTGTACACATTTTGATGCGAACAAGTAGCGTATTTCACTATCTTAAGAACGTATGTACTTATGATAGCACGACTGTTCGTATAATGCAAGGGTTTATGATACATAAAATGATTTTAGATGTAGAATACGGATAAATCTTTGCATTATATGGTTTGTAAGTATAAAATAATGCTGGAATAGAGTGAAAGAGTCAGGGTGGAGTACGATGAAAAAAAATAAGAAGACTAATATAGTAGCTACTATAGGGATGGTAATATTTTTAGCGATTTTTCTAATTATTACCGGCCGTTTTTTATACATACAAATAACAGGGGAAGCAAATGATGTCGCGTTATTAGATTGGGCTGAAGCGAAGCGATCTGCATCTATGGAGTTAGAAGCGGATCGTGGCAAAATTTATGATCATAACGGTATGATTCTAGCATATAACCGTCCAACCTATAATGTATACGCCGTATTAGATGAGGAGTATACGGAAAATCAACCAGAACAGATGCATGTTACAGATACTAAAAAAACAGCCGAAAAGTTAGCACCGCTATTAGATATGAAGCCTGGAAAACTAAAAGAAAAATTAGATGAAGGTATAAAAGAAGGTAGGTTCCAAACTGAATTTGGTACTAAAGGAAAGTTTTTGACAGAAGAAGAAAAAGAGGATGTTCAAAAACTAGAATTACCAGGTATTTATTTAATGGAGAATGCATCACGTTACTATCCAAACGGTATGTTTGCATCCCACATTATCGGTTTTGCTAAAAACGAAGGTAAAGATAATGATATTGTTGGTAAAGCTGGTATGGAGAAGGAAGAAAATAAATTACTCAATGGTAAAAATGGACATCTCAGCTATCATCGTGACAAGCATAATAAAAAATTACTGAACTCCGATGAAGTAATAGAAGAACCAGAGAACGGCAAGGAGATTTACTTAACCATTGATCAAAAAATTCAAACACTGCTTGAAGATGTATTGTCTCAGGTGGATGATAAATATAACCCCAAACGAATTACAGCCACTATGATGAATGCAAAAACAGGCGAAATTTTAGCAATGTCCAGTAGACCTAGTTACAACCCTAATGAACCTAATGATATAGAAAACTGGTTCAATGATGCCGTTTCTACTCCTGTTGAACCGGGATCGACGATGAAAATTTTCACTTGGGCAGCTGCTATTGACAGCGATTCTTATAATGGAGATGAATTTTACGAATCAGGCCAATACAAGATTAATGAACGTGTACAACCAATAAACGATCACAACCAAGGAGAAGGCTGGGGAACGATTACATTCGATGAAGGTTTTAGACGATCCTCCAACGTTGCTGCATCTAAATTGGTTTGGGAAAAAATGGGCGAAGAAACTTTCTTAGATTACTTACAAGACTTTGACTTTGAAAAAGAAACTGGTATCGATTTACCAAGTGAAGTAGCGGGGAAAATATCATACAATTATCCATCTGATAAACTTCGTACTGCTTTCGGACAAAGCTCAACAATGACGCCAATTCAACAAATGAAAGCAGCTAGTGCAATAAGTAATAAAGGTAAAATGTTACGTCCATATGTGATAGATAAAATTGTAGATCCTGATACAGATGAAGTGATTGAGCAATCCGAACCTAAAGTGGTAGGGGAGCCTATTTCAGAGGATACTGCTGACAAGGTTGTTGATCTTATGGCCTCTGTTGTTAATGAAAAAGATGGGACAGGACACAAATTTAAACTAGACGATTATTCCATGGCAGGGAAGACTGGTACAGCACAAATACCGAACGATCATGGGAAAGGTTATATGCAAGGAAGGGAAAATAATATATTTTCATTTATAGGCATGGCACCAGAAGATGATCCAGAAATCTTAATGCACGTTTCTGTTACACAACCTAGTTTAAAAGATACGGATGCTGGTTCAGATGCTACTGCATTTATTATAAAAAATGTGATGAGTAATGCACTGCATTATTTGAATATAGAGCCAGATAAGGATGACGAAGTTAAAAAAGTAGAAACAATTGAAGCACCGGAAACAGAAGGGAAAAACACAAAGAAAGTAAAAAAAGATTTAAAAGATGCTGGAGTAGAAACAATTGTAGTGGGAGATGGCAAAAAGGTAAAACAAGCCAATATCACACCTGGTGAAAAACTCTATAAAACAAAACGTGTCATTTTAATTACCGATAAACCGGTTATGCCTAACATAAAGGGTTGGTCACAAAGAGATGCAACGAAACTTGCTGATATGCTTGGCCTTGACGTAGAAATTGAGGGTTCAGGATTTGTGACGAAACAATCGATAAAGCCAGACACAAAAATTAAAGATCAAACGTTGCTCAAACTTGAATTAAAACCACCGAATCAGGAAGAAGAATAAATATAATCAAGATAAGTGTGACAAGATGGCGTTCTGTTTAAAGGATTTGTTTCATATATTAGATACAAGCTTATAGTTGTAAGGAGAATGTAGATGAAGCATGTATCTCGGAAGCAAATCCACAAACGGGTCATCTTGTCTTTTTGGTTGTGCTGCATAGTGATTGTTGCTATAGTGATTCGGTTAGGTTATGTGCAATTTGTAATAGGTGATGATGTAACGGAGAAAGCGGAAGATTCATGGCTAAGGGATATAGAATTTCAAGCCGATCGAGGAGATATTTTGGATAAAAACGGTGAAGTTTTAACTAAAAGTGTATCCACACCATCCGTTATTTTAATTCCGCAGCAGATTAAAAATAAACAAGACACTGCAAACTATTTGGCCGATATACTTGGACTTACGGAAAAAGAGGCTTATAACTATGTGACAAAAAAAGCTTCTAATGTACGTATACATCCAAAAGGTAGGAAAATATCTGCAAGCCAGGAAGAAAAATTAGCAGCCTTAAATTTAGATGGTGTTTATCTAGCAAAAGACTCCAAACGTTCCTATCCCAATGATCGTTTTTTATCGCATGTTCTTGGGTTTACAGGGATCGACAACCAAGGATTAATGGGGTTAGAGTTAGAATATGATGACAAATTAGAAGGTAGCGAAGGATCTTTGAATTATTATTCGGATGCAAAGGGGCGAAAAATTCCCGATACTTCCTATAATTATCAGCAGCCTAAAGATGGACTTCATTTAAAAACAACCATAGATCTTGATGTACAAACAATTATAGAAAGAGAATTAGATTTGGCAGAAATGAAATATCAACCTGATGGCGCGTTTGCTATTGCTGTAAACCCTAAAACAGGAGGAATAATAGCAATGTCTTCTCGCCCCAATTTTGATCCTGCTTCCTATGAATCAGCAGCAGCTGAGATTTTCGATAGAAATTTACCGATATGGAGTACATTTGAACCAGGGTCTACATTTAAAATTATTACACTCGCCTCCGCTTTGGAAGAGAATGCGATCGATCTAGAAAAAGATAAGTTTAATGATACGGGAAGTATCAAAGTTTCAGGGTCTAAACTTCGTTGCTGGAAAGAGGGAGGTCATGGAGAGCAGACAATGCTCGAAGTTGTGGAGAATTCATGTAACCCAGGTTTTGTTACGATTGGTCAAAAGGTAGGAAAAGAAAAGCTTTTTGATTATATTCGGAAGTTCGGTTTTGGACGAAAAACAGGAATTGATTTGGCAGGAGAAGGGACAGGCATTTTATTTAAACCTGAACAAGTAGGACCCGTAGAATTAGCTACGACATCCTTTGGACAAGGGGTTTCTGTGACACCAATCCAGCAAGTGATGGCTGTTGCAGCTGCTGTTAATGGCGGTCACTTATATGAACCACATTTAGCTAGTGAATGGATTGATCCAATCTCAGAAGAAACGATTAGTAAAGTTGAATCGAAAGAACGTGTCAATGTCATAAGTGAGGATACGTCGGATAAGGTAAGACATTCATTGGAAAGTGTTGTAGCCAATGGTACAGGGAGAACAGCATATGTAGATGGCTATCGAGTTGGGGGGAAAACAGGAACCGCTCAAAAGGTAGGATCGGATGGTCGTTATTTAAAAAATAATCACATTGTTTCTTTTATCGGATTTGCACCTGCTGATGACCCGGAAATGGTTGTGCTTGTAGCAATTGATAACCCTAAAAACACGATTCAATTCGGTGGAGTTGTTGCTGGACCCATTGTTGGTAAAATAATGGATGAAGGCTTGCCGGTATTAGGTGTGCAAAGACGCGCAGACGGATTGAATAAAAAATATGATTGGCCTGAAGAGCCAAAAGAATCTGTTCCTGATTTAATTGGTTCTGATAAAGAGACTTTATTGGAAGATCTATCTAATTTTGAAATTGAGTCACACGGTGAAGGGGATTATATTATTGATCAGTCACCTGACGCTGGTTCTAAAGTTGAAAGTGGATCAACAATTAGGGTATATTTATCTGATGAAATAGATCGTTAAAATAAATAAATTCTGTTATAATAGTTAAATGAATGTCCAATAGAATGTTAGTATTTTATGATGGAATATACAAAGTTAGATGAATTAATCATGTGATATTTTGTAAGGATTGTTTTCCTGCAGAAGCAATTTATATATATTTCATGATTTAAAATAGGTAGTGAACTAAAAAATTAGCTTCTATAGAAAACTATTATTTAAACCACATGTATATATCACATTAACTAAACTTATAAATGGCAAGAGAAAGGATTTATTTGTATGAAATTACTTGATATGCTTTCTGTTATTCCTTTTTATCAGATGAATAAAGATTTAACTTCTCCTATACATGTACAGGATATTAAGATGGACCATCGAGATCTTGAACAAGGTGATTTATTTTTTTGTATAAGAGGTTTTACAGTGGATGGACATCAATTTGCACAACAAGCAGTGGAGAATGGTGCTGTAGCTATTATTGCTGATCATGAACTTCCTGATGTTGATGCATATGTAATTACCGTTCCCGATACACATAAAGCGATGGCCTTAATGGCTGCAAAGTTTTATGGTTATCCAACTGTTGATATGCCACTTATAGGTATTACAGGGACTAATGGTAAAACTACAATAACTTATTTGCTAGATGAAATTTTCAAACAGAATAATTTAAAAACGGGTCTTATTGGGACGATTCAAACTAAAATCGGTGAAGAAATCCTAGCAGTCAAAAACACGACACCTGATGCATTACTATTGCAAAATGTTTTTCGGAAAATGAAAGATCAAGCTATTGACATTGCTATGATGGAGGTTTCTTCGCATGCACTTGATCTTGGTAGGGTGCATGGTTGTGATTTTGATATTGCTGTTTTTACAAACTTATCACAAGATCACTTAGATTATCATAAAGATATGGAAGATTATTTACGTGCAAAGACATTGCTTTTTACTGGTCTTGGTAATAGTTATGGAAAACAATTTAAATATGCCGTATTAAATCAAGATGATGTTCATAGTGAAATAATTGCTAAAAGTACGTCACAACCTATTGTTACTTATGGAATAGAAGAACAGGCAGATATCACTGCTACAAATATCCAGTACGATACAAAAGGCATGCGCTTTACGTTAGAATCACCTACGGAAAGTATTTCAATCAATACAAAATTGATTGGAAAATTTAATATTTATAATATGCTTGCAGCTGCTGCTACAGCAATACTAAAAGGAGTCCCTTTATCTATTATAAAAACTGCTTTTGAGGCGATTAATGGTGTTGCAGGAAGGTTTGAGCAAGTTAATGCAGGGCAAAACTTTGCTGTAGTTGTAGATTATGCACATACACCAGATTCGTTGGAGAATGTCTTACAAACTGTTAAAGAATTCACAGATAATAAAGTATATGTAGTTGTGGGTACTGGTGGAGATCGTGATAAGAAAAAACGACCACTTATGGCCAATGTTGCTCTAGATTATGCGGATCAGGCAATTTTTACTTCCGATAATCCTCGTACTGAAGATCCTCAGTCTATTTTATCGGATATGACAAATGGTTTGAATGCTTCCCATTATGAAGTGATTGAAAATAGAAAAGAAGCGATTTCACATGCCGTGAATCTTGCAAATGAAGGAGATGTATTGTTAATTGCCGGAAAAGGGCATGAAACATACCAGGAAATTAACGGTGTTCGTCATGATTTTGATGATCGACTGATTGCAAAAGAGGCCATCCGGCAAAGGAGCAGTCAATAATGTTATTTACAGCAGATTTTATTAAAGAATGTTTTTCAGATTGTGATGGAATGTATGATCCGTCAAAGGAAATAGAACACGTATTTACCGATAGTCGTGAAGAAAAGGCGAACAGTTTGTTTATTCCACTTGTTGGAGATAAGTTTGATGGACACACATTTTTATCAGCCGCAATAAGTAGTGGTGCTGTTGCAACACTTTGGCAAAAAGATAAGCCAAAGCCAGAAAACATTCCAAATGATTTTTTGTTTTTTTATGTGGAGGATACTCTTAAGGCATTGCAACAACTGGCCAAAGCATATCGAACACTCGTGAATCCAACTGTCATCGGAATTACGGGCTCAAATGGTAAGACAACTACAAAAGATTTATGTCATACGGTATTGCAACAAAGTTACCGAACTCATGCGACTGTTGGTAATTTTAATAATCATATTGGTTTACCCTTAACAATATTGCAAATGCCACGTAACACAGAGATGTTAATATTAGAGATGGGCATGAATCATTTTCGAGAAATCGAACAGTTGACTAAAATTGCATGTCCTGATTATGCTATCATAACGAATATTGGGGAGTCACATATTGAATACTTAGGATCTAGGAAAGGTATCGCACAAGCTAAACTAGAAATAACTTTAGGCTTGAAACAAGAAGGTCTCCTCATTATTGATGGAGATGAGCCTTTATTAATAGAACAGATCCAGGATGTTCAAGTAATAACATGTGGTTTTTCAGATACCAATGACATTAAATTAAGAGATGTTGTCATTGATATTGAAAAGACTATTTTTAAAATTGGTTCAAATTCAAGATTTTCTATTCCCTTAGCAGGAAGCCATCATGCGAAAAATGCCAGCTACGTCATAGCTCTAGCTAGGAAGTTGAACATGGATGATCAAACGGTTCAAGAGGGTTTATTAAAACTCTCTCATTCTGCTATGCGCTTTGAACAAATTCATGGAAAAAATGATGCGCTCCTCATAAATGATGCATACAATGCTTCTATTACGTCTACAAAAGCAGCTATAGAAGTTGTTAAGGCATTAGATGGTTTTAAAGAAAAAGTGCTCGTATTAGGAGATGTTCTAGAATTAGGTTCATATGCGAAAGAAATGCATTGTTCAATTGCCGAATCTATTGATAATAATATTACACATGTCTATACGTATGGGCATAATGCAGAAGAAATTACTAATATATTAAAGAAAGAGGAGCAACACATATCTGTTGCACATTTTTCAAATAAGTTACAGTTAGAAAATAAATTACAAAAACACCTTAATAGTAATACGGTCATATTGTTTAAGGCATCTCGAATGATGCAATTTGAACAATTGGTAGATGCTTGCAAGTAATGTTGGACGGTGTGAAAGGAGGAAAAAATCAATGAATCTATATGTCGTCATTATAACAATCGCAATCAGCTTCTTAATTACCGTCCTTTTAAGTCCGATTTTTATCCCATTTTTAAGGCGGTTAAAATTCGGCCAAAGTATACGAACGGAAGGTCCCAAGTCCCATATGCAGAAAACAGGGACTCCAACAATGGGAGGCGTCATGATCATCATTAGTACAGCAGTGACTGTATTGATTATGATGTTTAAATTTATGGAGTCTTCTATTTCTTATTCTATTTGGCTTTTACTACTTGTACTAATCGGCTATGGATTATTAGGATTTTTGGATGACTTTATTAAAGTTGCTATGAAAAGAAATCTTGGTCTTACTTCAAAACAGAAATTAGCAGGACAATTAGTTATTGCCATTATCTTTTATATTACTCTATATTTAAATGATTTTCCTACGTATATCGGAATTCCAGGGACATCAATACAATGGGAACTTGGACATTTTTACGGATTGCTCGTTATTTTCATGCTCGTTGGGGCATCCAACGCTGTCAACCTAACAGATGGACTAGATGGTTTGCTAGCAGGGACAGCAGTTGTAGCATTTGGTGCATTTGCACTACTGGCTTCTTATCATTTTCCAGAATATGAATTGGTCACAATGTTTGCATTAGCAACAGTAGGTGCACTACTTGGATTTTTAGTTTTCAATGCCCATCCAGCCAAAGTGTTTATGGGGGATACAGGTTCCTTATCACTTGGGGCTGCTATTGCTGGTATTGCTATTATTACGAAGATGGAAATACTGCTTGTGATTATTGGCGGTGTGTTTGTTTTAGAAACATTATCCGTTATTATCCAAGTAATTTCCTTTAAAACTACTGGAAAACGTGTTTTTAAAATGAGCCCATTACACCATCATTTTGAATTACTTGGTTGGTCAGAATGGCGAGTAGTAACAACGTTTTGGATTTGCGGTATTGTTTTTGCGGTAGTTGGCATATTAATTGAGGTGACATTTTAATGAAAATTCTGCACGATTTTCCCTATCAGCATGTACTAGTTTTAGGTCTTGCTAAAAGCGGGACGGCGGCTGCTCACTTATTGTTAGATAGTGGTGTTCGTATTCGCATTAATGATTTTGCCTCCGATGCTGATGCTCCTGAAGTGAAAGCTCTCACTGATAAAGGTGCAGAAGCAATCTTGGGAGCACATCCATTGAGTGCTTTAGATGATATTGATTTAATTGTAAAAAATCCCGGTATATCTTATGAAAATATTTTGCTTGTAGAGGCAGCACAAAGAAAGATACCAGTCGTAACAGAAGTTGAACTGGCCCATTATGTAGCACCAGATAATGAAATGCTGGCAATAACAGGATCGAATGGTAAAACAACAACTACTACGCTTGTTTATGAAATGCTGCAAAAGAGTAAACAACCTGTGAGGTTAGCGGGAAATATCGGAATTGTTGCTTCAGAAGTTGCCAGACAGGCTAAAGATGAAGAGAAATTAGTTCTGGAGTTATCTTCTTTTCAGTTGATGGGAATACAGAAATTCAAACCACATATTGCAGCATTATTAAATTTGTTTGAAGCCCACTTAGATTACCATGGATCAATGGATGCTTATGTAAACGCGAAGAAAGAAATCTTTAAAAACCAAACGGAAAGGGATTTTCTAATTTTTAATGCCGAAAACAAAAATGTACTTGAAGCGGTTCAAGAGGCCCGAGCCTCACTTGTTCCCTTTTCCGTAAATAAACAACAACCGCATGGCGCATGGGCAGATGAACAGGCTGTTTATTTCAAGGACCAACACATTATAGACAAGAAGGAAATCTTGCTACCTGGTGACCACAATTTAGAAAATGTACTTGCTGCAGTATGCATTGCTTGTCTGAGTGGTGCATCCATTGCTGGTATTCAACAAGTACTAAAAACTTTCACGGGTGTAGAGCACAGACTTCAATTCGTCCGGGAGCTTCATGATCGTGTTTATTACAATGATTCGAAAGCAACGAATATTTTAGCTACCGAAAAGGCTTTACAGTCATTTGATCAGCCGACCATCTTACTTGCGGGAGGATTAGACAGAGGAAATAGTTTTGATGAATTACTTGCTTCTATGAAGAATGTTAAAGCAATGGTTCTTTTTGGAGAAACAAAAGAAAAATTAAAACATACAGCCAATAAAGCTAATATTCCGGTTGCGATAGCAGATACGGTGACAGATGCAACTAAGACAGCTCATGAAATGTCAAGCCCTGGTGATGTCATTTTATTATCACCGGCCTGTGCCAGTTGGGATCAATATAAGACTTTTGAAGAAAGAGGTAATATGTTTGTCCAAGCTGTGCATACATTACAGTAGGGGAAAAAATACTCTATGTGGTGTATGTACATATTCCCCTTGTTGAAAGGGGTTTTTTTATGCAGCAAAAAACGTCTATGAAAGGGAAATGGCCTGATTTTCTTTTGCTAAGTTCCATTATTGCGCTTATTATTATCGGGTTAGTAATGGTCTATAGTTCTTCACATGTTTGGGCAGAATATAAGTATGATGATGGCTTTTTTTATCTGAAAAGGCAATTGTTGTTTGCTGGGGCTGGCTTAGTCGCTATGTACGTCTTATATAAAATTCCATATTATATATGGATAAATCACGTATATCTTATTTTCTTTCTTTGCTTGACACTTTTGCTTCTTGTTTTAGTTCCTGGCATTGGACTTGTTCGTGGCGGGGCACAAAGTTGGATTGGTGTTGGGGCATTTAGTATACAACCATCTGAATTTATGAAATTAGGATTGTTGCTATATTTAAGTTGGTATGCAATTAAATATAAAGCACATATGACAACGTTTAAAAAAGGTTTTCTTTACCCACTTATTATCGTAATATTCGTTTTTGCACTCATTATGTTGCAACCTGATTTAGGGACGGGTGTCGTACTTGTTTTAACATGCATGCTACTTATCTTTATTGCTGGAGCAAGATTAATATATTTCTTCTATGCTGGCTTACTTGGTTTAGCGGGTTTTGTATTATTAATTATATCTGCACCATATAGAATGAAGCGGATTACAGCCTATTTGAATCCCTGGGATGATCCGTTGGGAGATGGATTTCAAATCATTCAGTCACTGTATGCGATAGGACCGGGTAAGTTACTCGGCACTGGTTTAGGAAATAGCCTACAAAAATATTTTTACTTACCAGAACCACAAACGGATTTTATATTTGCCATTATTGGGGAGGAACTAGGTTTTATAGGTGGGCTATTTGTCATTTTATTATTTTTTATTTTCTTTTGGCGTGGAATTAAAGTGGCTCTTGAGGCTAAAGATTTATATGGACGTTATTTGGCATTTGGAATAGTATTATTAATAACGATTCAAGTATTGATTAACATTAGTGTTGTTATTGGACTGATTCCAGTAACAGGAATTACGCTGCCCTTTTTAAGTTATGGAGGTTCTTCCTTAACGCTGACATTATGTTCAGTGGGGATATTACTTAATATTAGTAGATATACAACACCATAAAACAATAGAAATGGCCTTTTCCCTTTATCGTTTATTCGGAAAAGGCCATAATTAATTGAATTATGCGATATAATCTTCTTTCGGAATATCTTCTGCATGATAATGTATATAATATGCACCCTTTGTAATGAGGGCTATTACAACAGTTAAGACGGAAGCTAACACTGCTGCGAAAAATGCGGCGGTGCTTTCTAGGAAGGTTCCCATAAAGCCAAGTGCTGCAATCGTTCCCAAGACACTTGCAATAATGAGGGAGACCGTACCAACTGGATTCCATTTATGTAAATTACTTTGTCTTGCTTCGTAATAGGCTGGTCCAATTTTTAAGAACCTTTTCACGACAAGTGCGTCTGTCACTAATACTGCTGCCCAAGATAAAAGAAACACACCTTGGAATGTTAGAGCGGTGTCTAAATGATCTACAATACCACCTAGCATTAAAATCATAGCTGTAACACCAGCAACAACGACCCAGAATCGACGTCCTGGTTTAAATTTAAGCACATTTTCAAAAAAGTTTGATAGTGATAATGAGCTACTGTAAATATTCGTTACATTGATTCTGATTTGAGTTAATAATGTAAACAATGCCCCACCTATACCTAGAAGTTGGACGATATAAACCCCAGGATTAGGTTGTGCTAAAAGAACACCAAACCAAATACCAAGTCCTCCCATCACTCCGTAACAGAAGATTTGTGGGATAAATCCAATTGCAATCGTGCCTTTCATATCCTTTGGTTTCAGAAATCGGGCATAATCTGAAGCAAGTAATGCAGTTAACCCCATAATTCCGTGCTGCATTCCAATACACAGAAGCAATGCGGTACCTCCAACTTTTACTCCTTCAGGCATGTATGTTAAAAAGTTCCCGTCATAAATAGGTGTTTTGAATAAAGAAACAACGATTGCTGCACCTAAAAACACAATAAATAATGGCATGGACCATTTTTGTAATTTATCGAGTTGTTTGATACCGAACCAGTTAAGTGGTATGACTAGAGATCCGAAAATAATAATGTATATCCACATCGGTATTGAAGGGAAGAATTCATGCACTGCATATACTAAAATCATACCTTCAAAAGCGCAGTACATAATAAAGTTAGATGCATAAATAAGGGAGGTAAGCGATGCGCCAATATAACCAAAGCCACCGCCTCGGGATAATAAGTTGACATTCATACCAGTTTTAGCGGATAAATACGCGATAAAAGTACCTAGTATACCTGCAACAACGATCGCATAACCTGCTGAAATAAGTGCATTGATTGCACCGAACTGCAAAGCCATCACACTACCGAGTTGAAAGTAAAATATAGCTGTTGCAATACCGAATGTAATATTCGTGATGCTAATCCAACCCATATTTCTTTTGTTTCTAGGGACACTTTCCAATGAATAATCATCATTTTGTCCACTATTCTCTTTTTTACTACTTGAGTTAATGTAAATCAGCTCCTTAATTTATGTTAGATTGTTTTTGTATTGTGATGCCATTCACAAAATGTTGCAACACTGGCTAATACTATACCAATAGTGTTTAAAACATATCAAATAGCATTAAGAGGCTTTGACTATCGAATAACAGCATAATAAACGATATATTTAATAGATAAACCTTTTATCATTGTTGTACTCGTAAAATCTTCTAATAAGTAAAGAGATAACTTTTTTATAATATTCTAAAACAAAAAGTTATTAATATTTGGTGAAAAAGATACTGATTTTAATTGATGAATTTGACTCGTAGTTCAGGTTTTTACTAATTTATAGATTTCATTATCCCTATTATGGAAAACGAATCTTCTTCATTGTCATCATTTTGTTACGTTTGCGTTGTTAAATTGTAATAGCTCTACTTGATAAAAATACCGCGAATTCAATAAGAAGGAACATCTAATAATACTATACATTACACTATTCTAATGTTATAATTCATATATTATAGCAATTTTACATTCTCAATTTAAAAAGAGGAAGAGGATATGGAAAAAGAAAAGGTAGTTTCCATAGAAGATCGAATACCAAAGTTGAAAGAATCACGGAAAAAGAAAGCAAATCGCAGGTTACTTTTTTATCTGTCTATCTTCTTTGTGCTTATTGCTATTATTGTCTACTTACAATCGCCACTCAGTCATATCCGTCATGTAGATATTCAAGGTAATCATGCATTGACGGAAGATGAAGTAATTGCTGAAAGTGGTTTGACTAAGGGAGATAATATATGGATGCTTAATGACACAAAAGCTAAAGAAAACATCGAACAACATCCGTTAATTAAAAGTGTTTCAGTCAAAAGGAAACTTCCTCAAACAGTAGAGGTGGATGTAGATGAATATAAGATAGTTGGGTACATAGAACAGGATGAGACATATTATCCCCTGTTGGAAGATGGAGAGTTACTCACCTCAGAACCAATGAAAAACATAGGTGATGAACCGTTATTTTTAAATTTCGATGAGCAGGATTATTTAAAGCGATTGACTAAAGAGATTGAAGATGTTCCGGATGAGATATTCAATTTAATTTCAGAGATTACTTGGAATCCAACTGAAAAAAATAAATACAAAATTACACTATATATGAACGATGGCTTCGTTGTGAAAACGACTATTCGTAATTTCGCTTCAAAAATGAAAAATTATCCGGCAGTAATTTCACAGCTTGATGATGAAAAAGGAGTCATTCATATGGAAGTAGGAACATATTTTGAGAAATTTACCGACTGAATGGTTGATATGGAGGTGTCCGTAAATTGAATAATGGTGAAGTAATTGTAAGTTTAGATATTGGAACATCGGTAATAAAGGTGATTATAGGAGAAGTATTACAAGATTCAGTGAATATTATAGGTGTAGGCACCGCAACATCAAGAGGCATGAGGAAAGGTGCTATCGTGGACATTGATGAAACAGTCAATGCAATTAAAAATGCGATTGAGCAAGCAGAGCATATGGTGGACATGCATATTGACAATGTTGTTGTTGCTGTGAATGGTAATCATGTACAGTTGCACCCGTGCCACGGCGTTGTTGCTGTACAAAGTGAGGATCGTGAAATTGGAGACGCAGACGTTGATAGAGTCATAGATGGCGCTCAAGTAATGCAAATTCCTCCAGAGCGGGAAATCATTGATGTCATTCCAAAGCAGTTTATTGTTGATGGGCTGGAAGAGATCACAGATCCACGCGGCATGATTGGTGTCCGTTTAGAAATGGAAGGAACGATTATCACTTGTTCGAAGACAGTCTTACATAATGTATTAAAGTGTGTGGAAAAAGCAAACTTAAACATATCAGACATATGTTTACAGCCACTTGCAGCAGGATCTATAGCATTGTCAAAGGACGAAAGAAATTTAGGCGTGGCGCTAATTGATATTGGTGGTGGCTGTACGACAGTTTCAGTTTTTCAAAATGAACATTTAGAAGCAACAGCTATTGTACCTTTAGGTGGGGACAATATAACAAAAGATATTTCTATTGGTCTTCGCACAACGACAGAAGAAGCCGAACATATTAAATTGCAATATGGACATGCTTTTTACGACACAGCACTGGAAAATGAAACATTTGATGTGACAATTATCGGAAGTGATCAGAAAGAAACCTATAATCAACTACAAATTTCTGATATTATTGAAGCAAGACTGGAAGAAATATTTCAACTATCTGCAAAAGAAATGATGCGTCTTGGTTATCACGATTTGCGTGGTGGCTTTGTACTTACAGGTGGTACAATGAAACTTCCAGGCATATTGGAACTTGCTAATGATGTATTTCATGTAAATTCTAGAATAGCGATTCCTGATTACATTGGTGTGAGGGAACCGCAGTATACAGTTGGTGTTGGCACAATTCAATTTGCACATTATAATGCAAAAATTCAAGGGAAGGAATTAGAACCATCCTTGATGGGGAATGAAATGCAGGCGAAACCAGCGAAAAAGCAGAAAAAGAAGCCAGTGGAAGAAGGCGAATCTAAGAAAGATAAAATGACTAATTTCTTTAAGTCATTTTTTGAATAAACTAGATAATATCCGTTAGATATCAGTGACCATACATTAGGAGGACATATGATGTTAGAATTCGATACAAACTCAGACCGCTTGGCAACAATCAAAGTAATTGGTGTCGGTGGTGGTGGAAACAACGCTGTAAATAGAATGATTGATCATGGCGTAGAAGGTGTAGACTTTATTGCAGTGAATACAGATTCACAAGCATTGAATTTATCAAAAGCCGAAGTTAAATTACAAATCGGTGAAAAATTAACAAGAGGTCTTGGTGCTGGAGCGAATCCTGAAGTTGGTAAAAAAGCCGCAGAGGAAAGTAAAGAACAAATTGAAGAGGTACTCCGCGGAGCAGATATGATATTTGTAACAGCGGGAAAAGGCGGTGGAACAGGTACAGGAGCAGCGCCAGTAATTGCTCAAATTGCTAAAGATATTGGTGCACTTACTGTAGGTGTTGTAACAAGACCATTCTCTTTTGAGGGAATTCGCCGTCAGAAACAAGCAAAAACAGGTATAGAAGAATTAAAAGAAGCAGTTGATACTCTGATTGTTATACCTAACGATCGTCTGCTTGAAATAGTTGATAAGAATACACCGATGCTCGAAGCATTCCGTGAAGCAGATAATGTATTACGCCAAGGGGTACAAGGTATTTCTGATTTGATTGCAAAACCAGGTTTGATTAACGTTGATTTTGCTGACGTAAAAACAATCATGTATGATAAAGGTTCAGCTCTTATGGGGATAGGGGTAGCAACAGGCGAAAGTAGAGCCGTTGAGGCTGCTAAGAAAGCTATTTCCTCTCCACTATTAGAAACATCGATTGATGGTGCGCAAGGGGTACTGATGAACATATCTGGTGGTACTTCCCTTAGCTTGTTTGAAGTACAGGAAGCAGCAGATTTGGTGACAAGTGCTGCAGATGAAGATGTGAATGTCATCTTTGGTAATGTCATCAATGAAAATTTAAATGAAGAAGTGATTGTAACGGTAATAGCTACCGGTTTTGAAGGTTCTAGTCAATCTGGAAAACAATCTTCACGACCATCCAGAAATGCTTTTCAGGAGCAAGCAGCAATGAATCAAGTACAACAACCACAACAAGATCAACAACAGGAATTCCAAAACGAAAAACGTTCTGCACCGGAAGAAACAAACAATCAAGATGATACATTGGATATACCAACATTTTTAAGAAATCGAAATAAAAATCGTTAATCCAAAATACATTAAGCTATGCACAATTTAATTAAATTTTTCATATAGAGGCTGGGACAAAACTCAGCTAAATAGCGAAAAAGGAATTCAGTAGATACTGGATTCCTTTTTCGCTTTAGATTTAAAATAATTGATTATTCTGCTAATAATTAGTAAACAAAAAGAGCACCTTCTGGTAAAATAAAAGTGACCAAACCATTACTCACCGGAGGTGCTCTTATGTTTAAACATTATACCATGAATCAAGTGATTTTGCCTTTAGAT
>DATGUH010000080.1:0-6259 GCA_035301445.1 Pseudogracilibacillus sp.
GAAAATAAAATGAATCATCATCAACATCATCATAGTAACCATGGTGAAAATGAAGTCGAACCTCAAGTATCTTACAGTCAAGGGGAACTACTGATTGAATTAAAAGATAAAGATGGAAAAGCTCCTTCATTGAAAACCTCGCACGAAAAAATTATGCACCTTATAATTATGAGCTCGGATCTAAACGATTACTACCATTTACATCCGGAAGCTGAAGGTGACGGGAATTTTGTGCAAAAGATTGATTTATCAGATGGTGGTTATAAAGTGTTCGTCGATATCAGTCCTGAAAATTTAAATTATGCAGTGAAACCTATAGAAATAATAGTTGGTGAGAAAAATCAAGACACAAAGAAAAGCGAACTCGTTGCAGATACAAATTTTACTAAGACAGTTAACGGACAAACCGTTGAGTTAAAGTTCGATCCAATTGAGGTAAATAAAGAGGTTACTTTTAACTTTGAAGTAAAGGATGCAACACCTGAGCCTTATCTAGGTGCGTTAGGACATGTTGTAATTACAGATGAAGCAGGTGAAAAATTTATTCATGTGCATCCGTTATCTGAAAACGAAACAGTATTCATGACGGAATTTGATGAGCAGGGAAAATATAAAATGTGGGCCGAATTTAAAGTAGATGGTGAAGTGCTCGTTTATCCGTTTGTGATAGAAGTGAAGTAAAAAATGAGAAACATCACAGTCATGCTATTTTATCTGCATGGCTTATGTATTCCTATATGGAAAGGATGAGTCAGTTGAAGGACGTAAAATTAGAACTTTACACAAGACCGACCTGTTCAGATCTGCCAAGAAGGGAAAGCTTTTTTAGCTGAACATCAGATTTCATATACCAATTATGATTTATCAGAGCAACCAGAAAAGGAAAAAACATTACGAAAGTTAACGGGAACTAGAATGGTTCCTGCCTTTGTATTTAAAGATAAATCCTTATTCGGCAAATGGAGCAAGCCCAAAGTATTCATCGGTTTTGAAAATAATATGGATGAGATTAAAAATATACTAAAAATAGATTAGCTAATTATTTTAATGTACTTCTAAATAAGTTATCAATTGATTTTAATTAGAAACATCATTATTTGACATACGGTACAGGGGTATGGTAGTATATAGATGGAAATTGATTAGGAGGTTATGGATAATGAAAGAAACATTAAAAGTTGAAGGAATGACATGTAGTTGCTGTGCAGGTAATGTAGAGAAAAGCGTTAATAAACTAGATGGTATTTCTTCTATAGAAATAGATGTAGATAATCATGAAATCAAAGTAGATTTTAATGATGATTCCGTTACTTTGGAACAAATTAAAGAAAAGATTACAGGTGAAGGATATTCTATTGTGTGAAAGGTAAACAATAGAAGTTAGTGAAAGAAGATTATGCCTTCGGGTATGATCTTTCTTTTTCAGGGAAATATACCCCCATGACGTATAGGAGGGAAATGAAAATGGCAACAGAAGAAAGTAACTTGCAAATCAGTGGTATGACTTGTACTGCTTGTGCTTCTCGGGTGGAAAAAGGAATTAGTAAAATGCCAGGTGTGGACAAAGCGAATGTTAATTTTGCTTTAGAGCGATTAACGGTTCAGTATGATCCCGAAGAAACAAATCTAGATGAATTTAAAGAAAAAATTGAAAAAATTGGTTATGGTGTCATCGAAGAAAAAGCAGAATTTGATATTTCTGGAATGACATGTGCGGCATGCGCAACAAGAATCGAAAAAGGCATTGGTAAAATGGAAGGTGTCTCTAATGCCAATGTTAATTTTGCTTTAGAAACAATTAATGTATCATACAATGATAATGTCGTACAGCCTAGTGATATGATTGCCAAAGTGAAAAAACTAGGGTACGAGTTAAGACCTAAAGAAGATGGACCGGAAAAGGTAGATCATAAACAAGCTGAAATTCGTAAACAAACACAAAAGTTTATTTTTTCTGCCATATTAACATTGCCTTTATTATGGACAATGGTGGCACATTTTAGCTTCTTGTCTTTTATTTATTTACCTGATATTTTTATGAATCCTTGGTTCCAATTAGTGCTTGCTACCCCAGTTCAATTCATAATTGGGGCACAGTTTTATAAAGGTGCCTATACTTCTCTGAAAAATAAAAGTGCCAATATGGATGTTCTCGTAGCTCTTGGTACGAGTGCAGCATACTTTTATAGCTTGTATTTAGCTTTTGAATGGATGAATGCAGGTAGTGTAGGAGAACCGGAGCTTTATTTTGAAGCTTCTGCTGTGATTATTACTTTAATTTTATTAGGTAAATTATTTGAAGTACGGGCTAAAGGAAAGACGAGTCAAGCGATTCAAAAGTTACTCGGTCTACAAGCAAAAACGGCTCGTGTTGTAAGGGATGGAATGGAACAAGAGATACCGATTGAAGAGGTGCTTGAAGGCGACAAGATTATTGTGCGTCCCGGTGAAAAAATCCCTGTTGATGGAGAAATTATAGAAGGTCAATCAGCAATTGATGAATCCATGTTAACAGGAGAGAGTATTCCAATTGATAAAGTAGCTGGAGATACAGTAATTGGTGCTACTATTAATAAAAATGGTTCTTTGCAGATCAATGCTACCAATGTTGGTAAAGATACTGCACTCGCTCAAATTGTGAAAGTGGTAGAAGATGCTCAAGGATCAAAAGCGGATATTCAACGTATGGCTGATAAAATTTCAGGCGTGTTCGTACCAATTGTAGTGCTCATAGCGGTTGCAACATTCTTAATATGGTACTTTATTGTAACGCCGGGAGATTTTCGCTCAAGTTTAATTCCGATGATTTCTATTTTAGTCATTGCATGCCCATGTGCATTAGGTCTTGCAACCCCAACTTCAATAATGGCTGGTTCTGGTCGGGCTGCAGAAATGGGTATGTTGTTTAAAGGTGGAGAGCATTTAGAAAATACCCAATCTATCGATACAGTTGTACTTGATAAAACAGGTACAGTTACAAAAGGAGAACCAACATTAACAGATGTCATTCCTGCAGAAGGGTTTAAAGAAAATGATGTACTACAATTGGTCGGTACAGCAGAAAGTCAATCTGAACACCCATTAGCACAAGCTATTGTTAAAGGTGTGAAAGAAAAGGATATTACCTTACAGGAGGTAAATGATTTTGAAGCTTTACCTGGTTATGGTATATATGCCAAAATTAATGACCAAGAAGTTTATGTTGGTACAAGAAAATTAATGGCTGAACAAAATGTCACAATAACAAATGAAACAGAAGTGATGATGGAAGAATTAGAACAAGACGGAAAAACGGCTATGTTAATTGCAGTTGCAAACAAACTTGCAGGTATTATTGCTGTAGCTGATACAGTGAAAGAGACTTCAAAAGAAGCTATTTCAAGAATGCATCAGCTTGGGCTCGAAGTTATCATGTTAACGGGCGATAATGAGCGGACAGCAGATGCAATTGCTAAACAAGTTGAAATTGATCGAGTCATTGCTGAAGTCTTGCCAGATCAAAAGAGTGAACAAATTAAGCAACTACAAGCGAAAGGGAAAAAGGTTGCTATGGTTGGAGACGGAATTAATGATGCACCAGCTCTTGCAATGGCAGATATCGGAATGGCAGTTGGTACAGGAACCGATATTGCGATTGAAGCAGCCGATATTACGCTTATGCGTGGTGACTTAAATAGTGTCGCTGATGCAGTGATGATGAGTCAAAAGACTATACGTAATATTAAAGAAAACTTATTCTTTGCGTTCATTTACAACACAATTGGTATTCCTATAGCCGCTTTAGGATTTCTTGCACCATGGGTTGCCGGTGCAGCCATGGCATTTAGTTCTGTTTCTGTCGTTTTGAATGCTTTACGTCTACAACGAGTTGATTTGGGGAAATAAATAGCTAAAATGCTATGTTTAATCGGCCAATCAATTTATAATGAGTAGGAAAGGAGTGTAACGAATGGGAGACTTTCTTCATGAAGAGCCAGTTGTACCAAGAACAGACGAAGAGAAACAGTCTGTAGTCAATAGGTTAAAAAGGATTGAAGGTCAAGTTCGTGGCATACAACGTATGGTTGAAGAGGATCGTTATTGTGTTGATGTCCTAGTACAAATTAGTGCGATTAACGCTGCTTTGAAAAAAGTCGGCTTTTCCGTTACCGAACGTCATATGAAACATTGTGTTAGTCATGCAGTGAATGATGGTGAAGGAGATTTAGCAATCGAAGAATTATTAGAAGTTATGAAGCATTTTTCGAAATAAAAGAGAAAATATGCTGAACTATGTAACTTCTGATGTTTTATCATTTAAACAGTTACTTTAATCTACAGTTAAATGTGTGAATCAATTGTTTTTCATGGAGATTTGTACTGGTGATTGATTAGGATGCCACTTTACAATACAAGTGTTGCTTATAAAACGTCGACCTAAGACTAATTGAATAATGCTTGATATAAAAAAGGGCTGGTGAACAGTCCTTTTTTATAGTGGCTTAGCAATCTAGACACCTAATCATTCAAATCGATAAAAAGTATGGAAAATTTTCAAAACGCTTCAAGATTGATGTCACTTAATGGACAAAGACTTAGTTATATTCAACGTGTTTAAGCATCATTTCAATTGATTATCTCGTTTATATGATAAAATGGAGATTATTATAACTGAAAGGTAAGATGAAATGAATCCAAAGAAGAATGTTACCGAACGTAACTATAAACCTATGATTGTAATTATTACACTTGTTTTGATAGGCACCATTACCGCATTGCTCAGGCTGCCTGGTGTGGAGGATTTTGATAAGTTTGATGTAACGATATTGCCGATGTTTAATGCTATTTTTAATTTGTTTTCTTTTGGTTTCCTGTCCTGTGCGCTAGTCGCAATTTTAAGAAGAAATGTAAAAGTACATCGGAGATTTATTTATGCTGCGTTGGTTTCAACGACTTTATTTCTTGTTAACTATGTGTTCTTTCATTTTATCTCATCATCTACTTCATTTGGAGGAGAAGGTGTATTAAAAGGTATTTATTATTTTGTATTAATTTCGCATGTGTTATTAGCTATGATCATTATTCCACTAGCTCTAACGAGCATTACACTTGCGTGGAATCAAAAGTATGAAACACATAAAAAAGTTTCTCGTTGGACAATGCCTATATGGCTTTACGTTAGTTTATCAGGTGTGATTGTTTATCTATTGATTAGACCATATTATTAGCTGAAGAAAGTACTTCTTTTGTAGACCATTTTTAATTCTTTTGTTGACTTGTTTGTGGATTAATTTTATATGACCTTTATATGACCTTAACGAATCCTTTTAATTAAACGTAATCAATTGGAAAAACATTTCACACGGGTTGCTTTTGCAGAAATCTAGAAGTTTAATGATATATTAAGCAGGTAAAGTTGACATAAATTGTTTATCAGTGTATAGTTACTGAGATACTTATCGACTATAACTTGAAATAACGAAAAAATATTAATGATATGGCATTCTTACCCTGTTTTTCGAGTGAGACTTATTCACACTGGATCGACTTCGGGGTCGTAAGGACGTAAGAGAAGGTAGGGCTTGCGTTGCCTAAGTTTTTTGAAAAATGGTTTGAAAGAAGACAACCGCGGCAATTAAATTGAAAGTTAATAATAAAAATAACAAGTTTAAGTATTAGAAAAGTCACTTTTATAGTGGCCTTTTATGTCACGCTCTCAACACTAGTTGTTGTGAGCGTATTTTTTATGCTTAGTTAGAGGTACTAGAAAATACATTACGTGAGGTTATGTAGTAATTTACCTTTATATGATTTTTATTAAAATGAAGGCATGAAAAAGGTATGAAGTAGTCGCGGAAATGACTTAAGTTTGGTTAACAAGGTTTGTGATTTGATTTTTATATGCTATACTGTATGTTGAAAATTGTATAAGAAGTTGGAGCACTAGGGGAGCTATGTATTTGGCTGAGAAGAACTATTATAAGTTCTGACCCTTTGCACCCGAACTGGATAATACCAGCGTGGGGAAGCGCCGTTCAATGTTGCTGTAAATAGATTTAAAAGAACGAAATCAGACAACTTAAACTGCATCCCCACCATAGGATGCAGTTTTTTTTATGCACTTTTTCTAAAGTTAGATAAATCTATCAATAATACGAGGAGGAATCGATTATGGGGAATCAACATATTGCGGGGGCGAGTTTTTCATTATATCCAATGAGTGATGACTTTGTCGATGTCATTCAAAAGTCTTTAAGTGAAACGGATACTTCTAAAGTAT
>DATGUH010000081.1:0-14389 GCA_035301445.1 Pseudogracilibacillus sp.
AGAAAGAAAAAATGTACCTGTCCGTATTTCCAGTGTACAACCAATCAGTGTAAAAGGTGGTCGTGGTGGAGGCCGCGATGGAAAACGGCATAATAAAGGTGGCGGAAAAAGGTTTTATAATAAACGAAATTCAGGCTCCCAGGGATATAAGCGCCGTAAAGGACATCAATCAAAACAAAAACAATATCGTGGTAGATAAAAATTCGCTGACACTTTAAAAGAATATAAATCACTTTTAAAAAACGGTTGTGTTGATAAGCACGACCGTTTTTTAATATGCATATAAATTTGTTCTTCTTTTCAATAATTGAATTCAGTTTCGTTCTTGTGGGAAAATGCATTGTAAGTTTTCTCGTTATTATTTTTTCATGAGCAAGTAGATGAAATAAGGTGAACCGATAAGAGCAACCATAACCTCAGCTGGAATACCATCCGGATTGACTAGATTTCTCCCAATAGTATCAGCTAATAACAATAGCCAGCCACCTAGAAGAATAGCAACAGGTAGAAACAATTGTGCACGTGGACCAACAAGTGCTTTAGCAATATGGGGAGCCATCAGTCCAATAAATGCAATTCCACCCGATACAGATACAGCTGAAGCAGCAAGTGCCACCGCAATGATTAGCATCATAACCCGTTCCCGTTCTAAAGGCAATCCAAGTCCTATGGCGGTAGATTCGTTCAACTGTAGGATGTTTAGTTTATTCGCTCGATATAAAGAAAGTGGCACTAAGACAATCAACCAAGGAAGAAGTGCCCAAATAAAGGGCCAGTCAGTTCCCCAGATGTTTCCTGCAAGCCATTTGGCAATAAAGTCCACCTTTTCTCTGTCCGAAGAAGAAATCAGTACAATCATAAGACCAGATAGAGCAAGAGAAAAGCCAACGCCAGTAATAACAAGTCTCGTTGGTTGTAATCCACTTATTCGATCATAAGAAAAGATATAAATACAAGCCGCTGTAAGAAAGGCTCCGATGACTGCTGCAATGGGAAGCAAGAATGAGAAATTCCCTGCATCAATAGGGACAAACAAAAAGAATATAGCTACGGCAACACCAGCACCGGAATTAATTCCAATAATACCTGGATCAGCTAGATCATTTCGAGTAATGCTTTGCAAAATGGCTCCCGATAAAGCAAGAGCCATACCAGACAATAATGTAATGATTAGCCTTGGCAACCGTATGGAATATAAAATAAATGACTCTTTGAATTCACCATTGCCAAGCAGTGTCGGTAAAATGCGATTGTAATTTATATTGGCATAGCCGGTGCTGATACTAATGATTATTGTACCAATCAATAACAAACATAGAACAACTATTGTAACGCGTTGTTTTCTAATAGCAGAAAGATGCATCATGAGAAATGTGCTCCTTTCCGAGTAATAACTAAAAAGAATGGGAGCCCTAATAATGCTACAACAGCAATAACTGGCGTTTCATATGGTGCATTGATTGTACGAGCAACAGTATCAGCAAAGACCATTAATATGGCACCAATGATGGCAGACATGGGAATAATATAACGATAGTCTGTTCCGGTTATTGCGCGAACAATATGTGGGACCATCAACCCGACAAAAGCAATATTGCCGACTAACGCAACAGCAGTACCTGTTAAAATGGTAACAATTGCGAAGAGAATCGCTTTAATAAGACCGATATTCTGACCGAGTCCAATAGCAACATTTTCATCCAAACTGAGAATTGTTAATTGACGGGAGAATATAATCGCAATTAATATAGCACCAACGATAAAAGGTATCATTATTTGCAGTTGTGTCCACGACGTCCCAATCAATCCTCCTGCTGTCCACATAGAGATGTCCTTTGAAACCTTGAAAAAAAGTCCAACTCCTTGTTCTACAGCGTATAAAAATGCCGATACCGCTGCTCCAGCTAGCACAATACGAAATGGTGACATCGCTCCTTTTTTGGCAGCGCTAATACTAAATACCATGACCGTTCCAATTAATGCACCGATAAAACAAGCCGCAATGATGCCAACATAAGATAACGATGGAAAGAGTGCAAATGAGATAGCAAGCATTGCACTTGCTCCCGCAGAAAGTCCCAATAGCCCTGGTTCGGCTAATGGATTGCGAGTTAAAGCCTGCATGATGGCACCTGAAACAGCTAATGCCGCCCCGACAAAAACTGCGCCAATTTCTCTTGGTAAACGTATATCATGAATAATCGTCGCTGACTCAGTTGAATTTTTTGAAAAAAGAGCGAGCCATATATCATTCATTGTAGTATTCGAGGCGCCAAGTAAAATAGATATTAACAACATAACAGCCAGTGCAACGCATGCAACTATTAATTTTGTAGTAAAGGTTTGTTTACGAATAATAGATATCATGGGAGGTTATCTTTCCAATCCAAGTAAAAAGGGAGGCAGTACAGCCGACTCCCTTTCATTTATCTTCTTAATCTAAAAAATATTTTTCAAAAATGTCCAATTGATAATCCAGTGTAGTAGCGTCATTAAAATAAAAGCGATCCATATCTACTTGTAATACTTGATTGTTTTTCACAGCAGGAATATTTTTTAATACATCGGACTCTTCTAAGTCTTCTGATTCCCCATCTTGACTTAAAATGAGATAGTCTCCTGCATATTCTGGAACAGATTCTAGGGATAATGCATGGTATCCTTCATCTTCTGTCATTTCTTCGACTTTTTTAGGCATATTTAAGTCCATTGCTTGATAAAGAATTTCTGTTCCACGTCCCCAGTTATCGCCATATACATAGAATTGTTTATCAAAGCTTTCTACAACAGATATAGTAGTGTCTTCTCCAATTTTATCACGCACTTTATCCCCAATATCTGTCGCCCGTTGTTTAAAATCATCAACCCATGCTGTCGCTTCTTCTTCTTTGTTAACGACTTTTCCAATTTCGATATGTTGCTGTAAATAATCCTCTTTGCCATAAGTAAAAGTTACAGTTGGCGCAATCTCGCTTAACTTTTCGTAATTTTTGATGTTGGATAAGCCAATTATTAAGTCCGGCTCCAGTTCGAGGATTTTTTCAATACTCTCATCTGATACTTCTTCCGCATCTTTCAAACCTTCTTTAAAATTGGGGTTATCTAATGACCAAGCATCTGCTCCAACTACAGGTACTCCTAATTCGATTAAATCACCTGCATAAGATGATAATACAACAACACGTTGCGGATCAGCAGGCACTTCAATCGGCCCGTTCTCTGATTCATAAGTAATGGTTTCGTCGTTAGTAGCATTCTCTGATTGGTTGTTTTGGTTTGTAGTATTGTTTACATTGTTATTTCCATTACTGCAAGCGCTAATGAGCAGCAGTGACAGGAACAGGACGAGGGTGAGGCTTCTTTTCATTGGTTTGTTCTCCTTTAATTAAGTTGTATGAAATACAGATTGGTTGTTGTGTTCGTGGATCTTGATCAATAAGTGCATCAATATGAAACACTTCTTTTAATACTTCCGGTGTCATGACTTTTTTTGCACTGCCTGTTTGAACGATCTGTCCCTCTTTTAAAGCAATCATATAATCGGCAAATCTGGCAGCTTGGTTTAAATCATGTAACACCATAATGATAGTTCTTTCCTGTTCTTTATTAAGTCGATCCAAAAGTTCTAAAATTTCCAACTGGTGAGCCATATCTAAATAAGTTGTCGGTTCATCCAAGAAGATAACATTTGTTTCCTGAGCTAACGCCATAGCAATCCAAACTCGCTGTCTTTGTCCACCGGAGAGTGTATCGACTACTTGATATTGAAATGTACTTGTATTGGTCACTTCCATCGCCCAATCAATCGCCTCTTTATCTTCTTTAGTAAGCTTTCCGAAGGCATTTTGGTAAGGAAATCGTCCATAAGAAATAAGTTCACGCACTGTCAGTCCACTTGTGCTTTCCTGTGATTGGGGGAGGATGGCCATTTTTTTAGCTAGTTGCTTTGTTTGCTCACTAGAAATTTCTTTCCCATCAAAAATAACTGTACCGTCCTGATATGGAATGATGCGTGTCATTGCTTTGAGTAAGGTGGATTTCCCGCAACCATTGGAACCAATAATAGCAGTGACTTGTTTATCTGGAATTTTTATATCAATACCATTAATGACTTTATTATTCCCATAATGGATATGTAAATCTTCAGTGTGCATACGGGACATTTGAAAACCTCCCAATGATAATTAATTGATAATGATTCTCATTTTCGTTACAATTTAACTATAGAACTCGAATGTTAATCTGTCAAGCATGAAAATTAGAATAGATGACCAACCATTTTCATAAAGCATTTAAAACTATACATAAGGAGCGAAATAATGCATAATCAATCAATATACGATGTAACCATTATCGGCGGAGGCCCTGCAGGTTTATATACAGCATTTTATAGTGGTTTAAGAGGAATGAAGACTAAAATACTTGAATATCAAGATAAATTGGGCGGAAAAATGCATGTTTATCCGGAAAAAATGGTTTGGGATGTTGGAGGAGTTCCACCAGTCCCGGGAGCTGTTTTGAGTGATCAGCTTGTGCAACAAGGATTAACATTTTCGCCAACAGTGTGCCTAGAAACGAAGGTTGAATCTATTGCACGCACAAATCAAGGTTTATTTATGTTAAAGACAGCATTTGGTCATGAGCATTATTCTCGTACGGTTGTAGTGGCAGTTGGCGGCGGAATTTTAAATCCAAAGCGTATTCCGGTTAAAGGTGCAGAGCGATTTGAGCATGCAAATTTACATTATGCGATTGAATCTTTGCAACGTTTTAAAAATAAGAATGTAGTCATTTCGGGAGGAGGTAATTCTGCAATTGATTGGGCACATGAACTCGAAGGGATTGCAAAACAAGTATTTATCACTTGCCGAAATGATAGCTTTAAATGCCATGAATCCCAGGAAACTCAATTGCTCCAAAGTTCAGTTGTTTGTTTTTTCCATACTAAGATAACAGGCTTCTTGCCAGGGGAATCTTCCGAAGGTGACTATATTGAAAAAGTAGAGCTCACAAATACAGAATCAGGGCATATCGATTACCTCCCTGTTGATGAAGTGATTGTAAATCATGGCTATGAGCGTGACACTTCTTTACTCGATAATAGTGAAATAGACATTGAACGGAAAGAAAGCTATTTTATTGCAAGTAATGCAAAAGGGGAATCATCTGTACCAGGTTTATATGCAGCGGGCGATATTTTAATGCATGATGGGAAACTTAACCTTATTGCAGGAGCATTCCAAGATGCGGCTAATGCAGTAAATTTAGCGAAACAATGGCTTGATCCAAATGCTGCTAAAGGAGCGATGGTTTCATCTCATAATGATATTTTTAAAAGTAGGAACAAAGAAATAATTGAAAAGATCGTGAAATAGTTTTATTAATAGTAAAATTAGTGCTGTGGGTTGTGTGGGCTTCAAACGTCTACATAACCCTGTTTTTATTTTGAGTAGATTTTTAAATGGAACTAGTATTCATTATGTAAAAAAATAATAAACCGTTCTTCATGCAAAGCCTTTTATGTTAAGATGGAAGAGATAGAAAGTGGGGGGAAGATACGTGAGAGAACAACCACAAAATAAAATTGCTAAAGATGCTGTAAAAGCCTGGCGCATCCATGCTGGAATATTTATGATTGTTTTATGGTTAGTGATAGTGACTGGGTTTATATTGACAATTATTTACGATATTTCCTATTTGTTTTCGATTATAAGTATTGCTGTAGGACTCGTTTTTGTATTTTTATTTGTCTATTTAATTCCAGCACTTCGGTATCGGCGTTGGCGTTATGAGATTTTTGAGCAAGAAATTTATATACAACATGGGATTTTAATTCGAACACGAACACTCATCCCGATGATTCGTGTACAACATGTCGATACAGAACAAGGACCAATCTTAAAACGTTTTAAACTAGCGACGATTACCATTTCAACAGCTGCTGCAGTACATAATATACCAGCGCTTGAGGAAGAAGATGCTTCTCATTTAAGAGATAGAATATCAACATTGGCAAGGGTGGACGAAGACGATGTATGATGAAGAAAATACATTCGAACAATCTGAACATATATATTTTCCTCCGAAACGGATTCACCCTGCGGATACACTTTTCAGTTTTATAAAAACGATTAAAGATACCATTGTAGGACTGGGGATTGGGGCACTTGCATTAATTAGGCAATCTCCAAACCTAGCACTTCTTTTCATTGGTGCTTTTTTGCTTATTTTACTTATAACAAGTTTTTTCTCTTGGTTGCGGCATACTTACCGAGTAGAGGACGGGGAGCTGCGTGTAGAAAAAGGAATCTTCATACGTAAAAAAAGCTATATATCCATTAATCGGATTCATAAAATTGATTTTACCGCAAACGTATTACATCGAATATTGAAATTAGTGCAAGTAAATGTGGACACTGCTGCTGGCGGTAGTGGAGTGACACTTACAGCACTCAAATTACAAGATGCAGAACAACTTCGCGATGCATTGAAACAAGTACAGCCGGATGCAGAAATAGAAGAGGCAGATGAAGAAAAAGAACAAAACCCAGTGAGGACCATTTCATGGAAACATTTAATTGTTGCAGGCATGACCTCAGGAAGTGCAGGATTTTTAATGCTTGGGGCACTTGTCTTATTCTCACAAATTCAGCAATTCATCCCTGATTCAGCTTATAAGCAGGCAGTAGATTTTGTCATTCAATTTAGTATTGTATTTTTAGTAGTTGTGTTTTTTGTTGCATTGATTTTATTATGGCTTATTGGAACACTTGGAACGGTCATTAAGTTTGGGAATTTCTCCATTGAAAAGCGTCCCGAAGAGCTTTTTGTAAAAAGGGGACTTTTGGAAACAAAAGAACTAACTATTCCTTATGATCGTATTCAGTCCATTGAAATTGAACAAAGTATTTTAAGAAAACCATTAAAATTATGCAGGGTCATTGCAGTAACAGCGGGAAGTGGAAGTAGTGTTAGAGAAGCAAATCCGGTAATTTTTCCATTACTGCCTTATAAAGATGTTGAACCATTTTTAAAAGAGTTTGTACCCGAATATGCAGATATCGATCATACGTTAATTCCACTGAATAAAAAAGGGCTTAAATATTATATGTTGATACACTCTATTATTTTTATTGTTGCTTTTATTCCAATTGTTTATTTTTTCCCGACTTTTAGTTGGATTCCCGCTTTATTGATCGTAATCGGATTGTTATTCGGGCGGATGAAATTTAAGGAGACTGGGTATTTAATTGATGATAAGCGGATTATAACTAGTTATTGGAATAAATTAACGAAATGTCAAACAATCATTTTTAAAAAGCGTGTACAAGTATATGAAAAACACCAACACAAACTACAGCAAGTCGAACAATTAGCTACAGCGGACTTTGCGATGATTGGACTAGGTGCACAAGTTACCTTGAAACATTTAGCTGATGAAGATGCAAATATAATTGCAGATTGGTATTCACGTAGAAATTAGGTCTTGTATATGGGGGTGTAATTCGATAAACTTTATAATAGGAGACAAACATAATGCCTCCTATTTTTTTGAATCCAATATGAATGGTCATTCATTCAATGAAGGAGAGTGTAACAATGCTGAATACATTAGATTTAGGTATTAAAAAAGTAACCATCCCTTTACCTTTTGCACTTGATCATGTGCATTGCTTTTTAACAGCTGGTGAAAATGGTTGGACAATGATTGATACAGGGTTACACCAAGATAAAACAGAAGCTATTTGGAAAGAAGCTATTGGAGAAGAACCACTTGAAAGAATAATTCTCACACATTTGCACCCTGACCATGTAGGATATGCCGGTACCTTACAGCAGAAAACAGGAGCACATGTATGGATGACTGAAAGAGATAGCAACGATTTATCTAAAATATGGGAGTCTAATGCGTTACCTGAGCTAGAAAAAACCTATCAAGAAGCAGCAGTTCCAACAGAAATTTCTCAAAATATTATCCGTAATTTGGAAGGTTTTCATCCATATATTAAGCCACTTCCCGAAGTGAATCATTACCTACAAGACAACGAGAAAATCGTGCTTGGGGGAATGGAATACGAAGTGTATTTTACACCGGGACATGCAGCAGGACTGGTTTGCTTTTTTAATCATGAGCATGGTGTTCTTTTATCTACAGATCATATATTGCCAAAAATCACCCCCAATATTGCTTATTGGTTTTATGGAGAACCAAATCCATTGCAATCTTTTGAGAATTCATTACAACGAATGAAGCAACTTGATGCAAAATATGTCATTCCATCGCATGGAGAACCATTTGAAAATGCCAATCAACGTATTGATGAAATTTGGCTTCATCATGAAGAACGATTAGCCCGAACAATTGAAGCGGCTAAAGACGGTGTGACAGTTTTTGAAATGTGTGGATTATTATTCCGAAAAAATCTTTCCATGCATGATTATCAATTCGCAATTGGAGAAACGATTGCACATTTAGAATATTTAGTGCATAAAAATATGCTACTGAAAGAGAAATCACAGGGAGTTTGGGTTTATCATTATCATTATTAATGATTGATTGTTTGGAAGCGTCGTTCACTGGGGGGGGCTCGTAACAAATGCTCAAATGGAAATTGCCTGATTGTTACGATGATGGGTATTGCTCGTAACAAATACGCGAGATTAAAATGTATAATTGTAATGAATAGCAATTGCTCGTGACAAATTCCTGAGCAGAAAGTGTATGATTGTCACGAATAGCTATTAATCGTGACAAATGTACGAATGAATAGTAGTTAATTGTAACGAATAACGGTACTCGTGACAAATGCACAAGATAAAAGTGATCAATTGTCACAAGCAGCAACTAATCCTGATAAACTATGTGAGGTTAGTTCATCGAATTGATTAAACACTAAAAAATCCTATGCTAAATAACTAGCATAGGATTTCATTTTTACATTATCGTTTAAATTTGCTGCCCTTTTTATTTTTGCGCAAATTTTCCATCAGTGTTGCGTTGGCAGAGGATTTTTCTTCTGTTGCCGCTACATCAATAGACTGAATGTGATAAGTACTATTTTCTTTGATTAAATGAAACCAAACTCCTTCTGAACTTCCTTTAGGAAGCTTTGTTCTTGGTACAGTAAATTCCTCGTTTTCTTCTTCTATTAATATTACTGCATCTAATCCTTCGAAACGATCTAATACACCTTTCATTTTTTACGCTCCTTCCACGCATGCTTTATTCTCTGCTTTAATATCTTCTAAAGTTTTATCTCCTATACCATTGACCTGAATTAAATCATCTACACTATCAAACGGGCGCATATTAATAATGTCTTGAGCCCTTACTTCACCAACATGTTTGATATCTGTAAGTTCAGATTCACTTGCATGGTTGATATCAATGCATCCCTCTGTAGACCCAGTTTGATCATCTGTATTTGACTCTGTTGCTTGCTCCTTTTCATCGGGCTGTTCGTTTTCACCATTGTCGTTATCATTTTCTACATTTGTTTCGGGTTTATGTAATGCTTCTTTCGGCTCCTCATCTGATTCTACATGAACTGTTTCTCCATCCGAAGTTATGACAATAGTGCCATCTTTATCAGTTCCATATAAAGGTATACCCTTCTCTTCAAAAAGTGACACTACTTCTTCATGCGGATGTCCATATGAATTATCTTCTCCTGCACTGTAAACAGCTATTTCAGGTTGAACAGCATCAATAAAAGAAGAACTACTGGAAGTATCTGATCCATGATGACCGAGTTGAAGGACATTTGCTTCTACAGGTAAATCGGTTGCTATCATTTCTTGTTCATTTTCTTTATATGCATCCCCAGTAAATAGAAAGGCTGTTTCTTTAAATTGAAAATGAATAGACAGGGAGTCTTCATTTAAATCACCAGACAATTGATCCGGATGTAATACAGTCAACACTAATGGTCCTACATCGAATACATCACCGGTACTTGGCTCTTCATAAGAAGCATCACTTTTTTCAACGGCTTCCATTGCTTCGGTAAATACATCCGAATTGGCTGAATTACCAGACATCCAGACTTCGCCAACTGAAAAGTTCTCTACTACTCGTTTTAATTGTCCAATATGATCTGCGTGTGGATGGCTAATGATAGCAATATCAATTTCATCTACACCTTTCTTTTCCAAATATGGCACTACTTCACTACCAAGCCAGTCGCCTGCATCGTATAAAATGGTATACTGTTCTTCATCATCTTTATATTGAAGTAAAGTCGCATCACCTTGATCTGCATCAATATAATGTACAGTTAAAGCACCTTCAGCGTTTGTTAAAGGTTCATTTTCTGTATTATTTTCTTGTTTTTCTTCTTGTTCATTTGAGTTATCTGCATTGTTTTCGGTATGTTCATCTGCGTTAACTGTTTCTTCAACAGCATCTTCATTTACAGGTGACTTTTCCACCACATCATCAGACTGGCACCCGATTAGAAATACTGCAAATAGAAGTGTAAAGATCCACTTTTTATACATCTTTTATAATCCTCCAAAAAATAAAACTTAACTACAATATAGTAGTATAGCATGTTTTACCAGTGTCTTCTTTTGGAATGACTTTTCATCTATGAACTAAATCATTCATTTTGCCCTTTACAACTAGAAAACTATCCCTTAATATGCAATATAATAGAAAGGGCTTTCATAAGGAGGTATCTTGTGCAACAAGAATTAATGAAGGTCATTCGAAAAAAATATAAATGCTTACTTATATTGCTTGTTATCTTGTTTATGAGTTATTTTTCTGTACCACTTATTATTACATTGTCGACAGTTGATATGCTTCGAAATTTAACTTTTTCAGGTATTCCATTTATATGGATATACACATTTTTGCAAATTCCACTTACATGGATTTTAGGTTGGATTTATTTTAACTATACTAAAAAATTAGATGAAAAAGTAGAAGAGTTGCTCCGGAAAGGAGAGTCTTGATGAATTTAACATACTTTCTTTTCTTTATTTGTATCATTGTATGTACCCTCATTATTACATATTGGGCAGCAAAACGAAGTAACACAACGAGTCACTTTTACACGGCGGCTGGAAGTCTCACAGGGATTCAAAATGGGATGGCGATTTCTGGAGATTTTATTAGTGCGGCTTCTTTTCTTGGTATCATCGGTGCGATTGCTTTGCACGGTTATGATGGCTTTTTATATTCTATTGGATTTTTAGTTTCTTATTTGATTGTACTATTTTTAATCGCAGAGCCTGTTTATCATTTGGGGAAATATTCGCTCGGTGACGTGTTATGTGCACGTTTTCCAAGTAATAAAGTACGAGGGGTTATAGCGTTTGGTACATTTATTATTTCTCTTTTGTATATGGTTCCGCAACTTGTTGCAGCTGGATTGCTAATTCGATTATTATTGGATATTGATTATTCTGTTTCAGTCATGGTCATTGGTGGATTGATGACCGTTTATGTAGTTTTCGGTGGAATGATCGCAACGTCATGGGTGCAAATTGTAAAAACGATTGTTCTTTTGTCGGGTACATTCTTGCTATCTCTTATGGTGTTTTCTCGTTATGGTTGGAAAATATCTGCTCTAATAGAATCGGTTAGACAAGGGACTATTTTAGGTGATCAATTTTTTCTTCCCGGGCAATTGTATGAGAGCCCACTAGAGTTATTTTCTTTACAATTAGCACTCATATTAGGTACGGCAGGGTTGCCACATATTTTGATACGTTTTTTCACTGTAAAAAACACAGTCGAGGTTAGACGTTCGCTCATAAGTGCTGCTGGTATTATTGGAATCTTTTATATAATGACTTTATTACTAGGGTTTGGAACGATTGCTTTGATTGGTTATGATGTGTTGATAAGCGCGGATGCAACAGGAAATTTAGCAGCACCAATGCTTGCGAGGGAAGTAGGCGGCGATTTTTTATTGGCATTTATTTCTGCAATTGCCTTTACTACGATTGTCGCAGTAGTGGCAGGATTAGCGATTTCTGCAACAACGGCATTCTCACATGATGTGTATCATCATATTATTAAAAAAGGTAACTCTTCTGAAAAACATCAACTGCTTGCTGCAAGATGGAGTGCATTTGGTATTGGTATTATTGCGACGCTTTTTGCTTTGAAATTAGAAAATATTAATGTAACATTTTTAGTTTCTTTAACATTTTTGGTTGCATCAGCAAGCATCTTTCCAGTATTATTTTTAACAATTTATTGGAAAAAGTTCAATCAAATGGGTGTCTTGACGGGGATGGTCAGTGGTCTCGGCATTTCTTTATTACTTGCCTTGTTGGGGCCGCATATAATGAATACAGATGGTGGTTGGATTAATAGTGCACCACTCTTTCCTTTATATAATCCTGGTGTAATTGCAATTCCAGTTGGGTTTTTAGGAGCGATTCTTGGCAGTTTATTATATAAAAAAGATCAAAAAAGTGTCTCTCTTTACGAACAATTTCAAATACGGGCACAAACGGGTATTGATACTGGTGGTGAAAAGTCATGAAGGATCTCACAATTTTATTGATAGAACGATTGTGCTTGTTGCTTATTATAGCCTTTGTGGTCACCCGAATACCTGGGTTCCGTTCGTTAGTATACAAAGAACTGAATATGAAGATGATTTTGCTTCATGTCTTGGTGTTTGGACTTTTTGGAATAATCGGTACAACAGCTGGTGTCATCATTGATACGGGGCATATTGAGTGGCGCCAATTTGTACTTTCTGCAGGAGAAGATCAGTATGTCGTTAGCTTAAGTCTTGTTGCAATCGTTATTGCTGGATTATTAGCTGGCCCTTATGTCGGGTTAGGAGCAGGTATTATTGCTGGTTTACATCTTTTCTTTTTAGGAGGAATAGGTGTAATGGCTAATGTGATTGTTAATCCCCTAACTGGTTTTTTAGCTGGATGGACTGCGAGGTTTTTTTCAAATGAACGTGTTATTTCTCCTTTTAAGGCGCTTTTTATCGGTGTTTTCCCACCTATTTTACAAATGCAGCTATTACTTATATTTGATGCTCAGCAAAACAAGGTTGTCGATATTGTAGATACGATTGGATTGCCGCTAGTTTTATCTAATAGTCTTGCGATTGCTATTTTTACAGCTATTATTGCAATTGTACTAAGAGAGCAGGAAAATGAAGCAGCTGCGGCGACGAAGCGTGCACTTGCCATTGTAGAAGATGCTTTGCCTTTCATAAGGAAAGATACAGATAAAGCTATTGCCGAGGGATTAGCAGATTTACTTTATGAAAGATTAGGATTAGCAGCCGTGTCCGTAGCAAATAAAACAGAAATTCTTGCTTACCGGGGGCTTGCTTCAGATCATCATCTTGTACATGATTCGGTTGGTACAGCTATTTCTTTAAAAGCGCTTGAAACAAAGAAAATGCAGATAGCCTATTCAAAAGAAGACATTCAATGTGCTGAGCCTGACTGCCCACTAGAGGCTGGGATTGTTATTCCGATTGTTGAAGCGGATGAAGTAACATGGTTGGTGAAGTTTTACTTTAAAAAAGCCCAACATATCCGTCCGGAAGAATTAACATTAGCAGAAGGATTAGGACAACTGATGTCGCATCAACTAAGTATAGTAGCAGCTGAAAAACTAACTGCACATATGCGTGATGCGGAATTAAGAAATTTACAAGCACAAATTAATCCGCATTTTTTATTTAATACGCTACATTTAATTGCTTCTATGTTTCGAGAGAATCCAGAAAAGGCAAGGCATATTACCGTACAGTTGGCTCAGTTTATGCGTTTTAATTTACGGCTTGTTTCCAAATCTTTAGTTGATATCCATAAAGAAATAGAACATGTACAAACATATGCCACCATTATCCAAGAAAGATTTGCCGGGAGAATGGAAATTATTTTTGAAATGTCTTCTAATTTACAAAATCTAAAGATTCCACCTTCTACGATTCAACCACTAGTAGAAAATAGTGTTCAACACGGTTTGAAAGATGTGTTTCAAAAGGGAAAAGTGGTAGTGCAGATTTATTATTCAACCAACCAATTGTCCATTAAGGTACAGGATAATGGTTGTGGGTTTAAAGAAGATATTCTAAAGCAAGTGACTAAAGAATCAATCACATCAGATGGAGGAACAGGTTTGTACAATGTAAACAAAAGATTAATTAGTTTGCTTGGAAAAGAGGCCGAACTGCAGATAAACAATTTGCCAGACTGTGGTAGCGAAGTTGCTTTTAATATTCCGATTCATATAATGAAAAGTGAGGTGACTGTATGAATTTACATGTAATGATAGCAGAAGATGAAATTATGGCACAAAAAGAGCTCATTTATTTATTACAACGTGAATCTGACATCACATTATGTCCATCTGCTCAAACAGGTGAACAATTAACAACTTTATATGAAGAAC
>DATGUH010000082.1:0-11522 GCA_035301445.1 Pseudogracilibacillus sp.
TAATCATGAATCTGATTCGTTAACGTATTGCAGGATGGACAGTGATGTGGCTTCCTTTCCACCTCCATATGGAGGTGGAACACACCATCTTTCATAAATGAATCTGTGATAATAAAGTCTTTCAAACCTGGGTAAGAAATGTTAAAATGCATCTACACGCAACTCCTTTCGCTTGTTTTGTGGTTAATTCAAGTGTAACAAATTTGGAGATTGCGTGTGTTTTTATTTTCTAAATATTTTCTGAACCCCAACATATATTATAGAGCCACAAAAACAGACAGCCTGCAGCAAATTTGTTACTGTAGACTGTCTGTTTAGATATATGTTCCAAGTAAAATCATTTAAAAGATACTCGAAATGACAACATAATAGCATTTTTGTAAGACTTATTATTTAATCGGTCATTCTCAGTAAAATCATTATCTTTTATTAATCATTTTTATAATCACTTAATTTATCACCTAAGATATCACCGATCTGGAAACTGGATGCATCTTCATCTTTTTCATATTGCTCTATATCTTCTTGATCTTGCTCTAATTCAACTTCTTTCATGCTTAAAGAAATACGTTTTTCATGCTCATCTACACTTAATACTTTTGCACGTACCTCATCATCAACTGATAGCACTTCTTCAGGTGTACCTATATGACGATTAGCAATTTGAGAGATGTGTACAAGCCCTTCTACGCCTGGTTCAATTTCTACAAATGCACCGAACGTTACTAAACGTTTAACCGTTCCTGTTATTTCATCACCTTTTTTCACACGATCTTCTACATTATCCCAAGGTCCTGGAAGTGTATTTTTATAAGATAATGAAATGCGCTCATTATCCAAATCCACAGACAAAATTTCTACTTCAATAGCATCATCAACAGATAACACATCAGATACATTCTCTACATGCGTGTGCGACAATTCAGATATGTGCACTAATCCATCTACGCCGCCAATATCAACAAATGCACCAAAGCTAGTGATTCTTTGAACCGTTCCTTTAACAACTTGTCCAGCTTCTAAAGATTGCAATAGTTGTTGCTTTTCTTTTTCGGCAGCTTCTTCTGTAACAGCACGATGCGAAAGAATAATCCGATTCTGTTCTTGATCTAAATCGGCAATTTTCACTTCTAACTCTCTGCCTTTATAATCTGAAAAGTCTTCCACAAAATGGGACTCGACCAATGATGCAGGAATGAAGCCTCGTAACCCAACATCAGCAACAAGACCACCTTTAACAACTTCTTTTATTTCAGTTGTAAACGTTTCCTGACTGTCATATTTCACTTGAAGGTCCTTCCAAGCTTCACGGGCATCAATTAACTTTTTGGATACAATTACTTCTTCGTCTGAAATCTTTTTTACCTCTAGTGTTAAAGTATCCCCTTCTGAAACTATATCTGATGGATTTTCTACGTGTAGATTTGATAATTCTCCTATTGGAATAATCCCTTCTGATTTTTGGCCTATATCAACAAGGACTTGTTTTTCCTCAACCTTTACAACCGTACCTTCGAGAATGCTTCCTACTTCCAATGATTGATTCATTTCTTCCATTTCGTAACCACCCACTCCTATGTACTATTGTCGTCATTTAACTGTGCATCAGTTTCTTTTTTTAGTATACCATGAATTTGATGATTTAGAAATTTTCTAAAATCCTAATTTTATTTTTTTTAGAAACTGCTTTCATACTTTCTAATATAATGCAAAATGTTATCTGTTACTTCTGAGATAGACATTGCAGTTGTATCAATTGCGATAGCATCTTCTGCTTGGATGAGCGGGGATGATTCCCGATTTATATCTAACTCGTCACGTTGAGCAATTTCTTTTTCTAATTGTTTTAAATTTGACTCAAAACCTTTTTCCTTATTTTCTTTATGTCTACGCAATGCTCTTTCTTTAACTGAAGCTTTTAAAAATATCTTTACCTCGGCATCCGGCAGTACCCTTGTACCTATATCACGGCCATCCATTACCACACTAATGTCGTTAGCGAGTTCTTGCTGTCGGTTTACCATTTCTTTTCGTACCTCAGCATGTTGTGCAACAAATGATACATGATTTGTCACATCATTGTTTCGAATTTCCTCTGTTACATCTTCTCCGTCCAACAAAATACGCTGTGTTTCATTTGAAAACTGTAGCTCAATTTTCGTTTGCATTAGTAAATGAGCCAACGCCGTTTCATCCGATAGATCTACCGATAAGTTTCTTGCTTTCAATGTAAGTGCCCGGTACATTGCACCAGTATCAACATACACGATAGATAACTTTTGAGCAATTTGTTTAGCAACAGTACTCTTTCCTGCTGCTGCTGGACCATCTATTGCAATACTTAATCTTTTATTCATCAGCCAACATTCCTCCACTTTTATTACAACTCCTATTATTGTATGAAAAAACTTGGCAAATGCCAAGTTTAAAATGAAATGTCAGCCTAATTCCTATGATGAATTTTCTATTCCAAAATAATGAATGATTGTGTGCTACCGATACTTCATAAGCTTCTTTAACTAAATGAATATCATCTGTAGTTATTTAGAACTATATTGAGTATCGCATAAATAAATCTAAATAGCAAGATAATTATTAAAGTTCCGCATCGAAATTTGTTTCTTTACCAGATAACTTCTCCACCTTTTCTTCGTCACCATTTTCTGCATTAATATAAACACGATACGTTTCATCATTTTTTGTTCCGTATAACTCATACGTTAATACTTCTTCATCGACATCATTATTTATAACTGCTAAATGGTCTTCTTCGACATGTAGTTCATCATTAATGATATCTTTTGCTTCATCCAACGTAAGCGATGGCTCTTTTGTTTCTCTTTCTTGATGATTTGTCAAATACTCCTTCCCATTAAAGGCGATAACTTCTCCATTATCTAATGCTACCTTTATTTTCACTAGATCAGGCATATAGCGTATATCATCTTTTGTGTAAGCAAATGTGAATACACCAACGTTATCAAATTGTTGACTCTGAATAGCTTTCATATCTTTATAATCAAAACTCTTTAAATATTTTTCAGCTTTTAACAATCCATCATTTAACGATAATTTTTGATCTTTTAGCTCCCGATTAACCATGATGTTAACAGGATGAGCACCTTTTTGGGTAATATCCATATACACATCTTTACCGTCCTCATAAGATACGGAGAACATCGGTATAGTTGCACCTTCACCTGATTTTGTAATTTGAAGGTTTGTGTCTTTATTTAACGAAAAAAGTTTTTTTGTATATTGTTCTATTTCACGTTTGTTCTTCCACTCTCCTTCTAATTCTGCCGGTTGACGATCTGTACTTTGACCAAATGATGATCCAGCGTATTCCTCACCAAAACCATCGGCCTTGTTTTCTACTGTTTTAAAACCATCAATTAGCGTGGTATCATCGGAATCCCCTTCGGAAGCTAGTGCCATTTCAACATCCATCCATTCTAAATTATCTTCCAATGTTTGATGCTGTACGCTTCGTAACTCATCTTTTAATTCACCTGATTGTTTATATAATTTTTCTAAGGTTTCTATTTCACCATCCGAAAGCGGATCATCGTCCAAATTTCGTACTGCTGTGTCATAAGTAAAATCACCAATATCAGCTAGAAACTTCTTTGTTTTTTGAAAAGGAAGTAATGATAAAGGTAATTCACTCACATTCCCATTCGCCTGAGAGGTCAATTTCCATATATCAACAAATTGTGGTGATAATTTTCCATCAGAATTCATAGCAAGTGACGTGCCGATATTATCATGCAACATATCCATGTGATAGGATAATTCATGAAAGGATCTTTGATAATTGTTTTCCGCATGAATGAGTAATGAGCTCTTGTCTTCATGTTCTTTATATCCCCAATATCCGACACCAATCAGGCCAACTGCCAAAACTGCAATAATAGAGGTACGTATCATAATAATCAGTTCCTTCCTATATAGAAAATATATGTTTACCGATTTTCTTCACTTGTTGCCTGGACCAAATCCATGGAGATGTTGCGGTGTCTGGATTAAAGTAGTAGATCGCTTCTCCAGTAGGATCCGTACCATTTACAGCATCAAGTACTGCCCGTTCGGCCTCATCGTCGGGCTCAAGCCAAATCTGTCCATCAGCAACCGCTGTAAATGCACGTGGTTCAAAAATTACTCCAGAGATTGTATTCGGGAAAGTATCACTCTTCACACGATTCAAAATAACGGCAGCTACCGCAACTTTCCCTATATATGGCTCCCCTCTTGCTTCCCCATAAACTGCATTAGCCATTAGTTTGATGTCATTTTGTGAAAAGCCTTGTGGCACATTAACGGCTGTAGTTTCTGTTTCTTTTGGCTGTTGTTGCTTTTGTGGCTGCTGTTTATTTTGAGTGTTCTGATTAGTTTGCTGTTGTTTTTGTTGACCTTGATTATTTTGATTTGTTTGTGATTGACCTTGTTGCTTCTGGGGTGTTTTATACATTTGTTTTTTTGTTTCTGCTTCATTATACTTTGTTGCTTTTGCTAATTTCTCTTTTGTTTTTGCACCTGCCATGCCATCAATCTCCATACCGAATTCATATTGAAAATTGCGAAGTGCCCAATATGTACTCCACCCAAATACACCATCTACTTTTCCATGAAAAAACCCGATATGTTTTAACCTGGCCTGTAGTTCAATCACATCTTCTCCGACAGCACCATGTTGAATAACTTGTGGACTGAAGGCTTGCACATTATTACTATTTGAAGTTATGCCAATTGATAGACATACTATACTTATTAGCACCATTAATAATGCTGCTGTTTTTCTTTTGCTGGTACTTCGTAAGTTCATTGTTAATTTTAATTCACGCATATGATTCCCTCCAAGTTCGTATTCTTGAATGCCTTGTCACATTGTAATGATGTTGACGTTTTATATATCTATTTTCTGAACTATTTATCTTTTTATACATAACTGTGTTAAATTTATATGTATTCTTTTGTAAAACCATAAAATACTCCTCTTAAATAAACAGCATATTTTTAATATCTGTTATTAAGAGGAGTAATACGAAATAATAAAAAACAACATTAAAAAAACCCCTGTATTATACAGGGGCTTTGCTTATTTTATTATACCCAGCCACGATACCTGGATGCTTCAGCAGTTTTACGAACACCAACCATATACGCTGCAAGACGCATATCTACACGTCTCGTTTGAGCAGTGTTATAAATCGCATCAAATGATTTTGTCATTACTTCATAAAGTTTATTTTCTACTTCATCTTCCGGCCAGTAATAACCTTGGTTGTTTTGCACCCATTCAAAGTAAGAAACTGTTACACCACCTGATGATGCAAGTACATCAGGTACGAGTAACTTACCACGCTCTGTCAGGATTTTAGTTCCTTCCATCGTTGTTGGTCCGTTTGCTGCCTCTACAACGATATCTGCTTTTATTCTATGTGCATTTTCTTTCGTTATTTGATTTTGTACTGCAGCGGGAACAAGGATGTCACAATCAAGTTCTAGTAATTCTTGGTTTGTTATTGTGTTTTTAAATAAAGTCGTTACCGTTCCAAAACTATCTCGGCGGTCAAGCAAATAATCGATATCCAGTCCTTCTGGGTCATGCAATGCACCATAGGCATCTGATATACCAACAACTTTCGCTCCTGCTTCATGTAAGAATTTCGCGAGGAAACTACCAGCATTACCAAAACCTTGTACAACAATTCTTGCATCCTCTAAATCGATGTCACGTTTCTTTGCTGCCTCTTCAATAGCGATGGTTACACCTTTAGCAGTTGCTGATTCACGACCATGGGATCCACCAAGAACAACTGGTTTACCTGTAATAAAACCAGGATTATTAAATTCATCCATTCGGCTATATTCATCCATCATCCATGCCATAATTTGTGAGTTTGTAAACACATCTGGTGCCGGGATATCTTTAGTAGGACCTACAAACTGACTAATTGCCCGTACATAACCACGGCTTAATGCTTCCAGTTCGCGGAATGACATTTCTCTCGGATCGCATATAATTCCGCCTTTACCACCACCATATGGTAAATCAACAATACCCGCTTTCAATGTCATCCATATTGCAAGCGCATTTACTTCTGTCTCGGTTACTTCAGGGTGAAAGCGCACCCCGCCCTTTGTTGGTCCGACAGCGTCATTGTGTTGTGCGCGGAAGCCTGTGAATACCTTGATAGCTCCGTCATCCATTCTGACAGGAATTCTCACTTTTATCATCCGCAGAGAATCTTTAAACAATTCATAGACCTCATTTGGGTAGCCTAATTTATCCAATGCTTCTTTTACAACTGTTCTTGTCGATGTTAATATGTTATTTTCTTCTTCTCTTTGGGAATCTGCTGTGTTATCCGCTGCCATTAGTTAAACCTCCTATGCTTAACTATCGTAATTATGTACTCTGTTCCTTCAATTTCAGTATACACGTTTATGGCAAATATGCAATAAGTTATAATTAAAAACTAACAGCGATACAATGCCTATTTTTTCAACGTTAATTGCACGAATTTTTCTATCATTGCTTCATAATTCATCCCTATTTCTTTTGCGGAATCGGGGAATAAACTAGTGGATGTCATTCCTGGCAATGTATTTACTTCTAAGATATAAGGGGTTAAGTCTTTCGTTAGCAAAAAATCCGCACGAGAATACACTTCACACCCTAGTACTTGATGAGCCTCGATTGCATATTGTTTCATTTTTTCAGCAACATCTTCATCAATTCTAGCTGGAATAATATGTTCACTTCCACCAGCTGCATATTTTGATTCATAATCATATAATTCATTTTTTGGAATTATTTCAATCACTGGTAATGCTTCTTCTTTTCCCATTTCGCCCATGACTGGGATGGTTAACTCAAGCCCCTGGATAAACTCTTCTACAAGAATATAATCATCACTTTTAAGTGCATTTACAACTGCATTATATGTGTCCTGTTTATCCTGAATGATCGTTAATCCAAGTGTAGATCCTTCACTGTTTGGTTTTACAACAAATGGACATTCAAAGTTCTGTTTAATATGGGAAACAATTTCGTTTATTTCACTGTCTTGCTGAACACGATATCGTTTTCCTTTAGGTACGGGAATACTTTGCTGTTCAAATAACATTTTTGCCTTATGTTTATCCATTGCTAAGGCAGAAGCTAGTACACCAGATCCAACATAAGGAATATCTAACATATCTAGCAATCCTTGCACACGGCCATCTTCTCCATGCTTACCGTGCAACCCTATGAATACAAGGTCAACATCCAATGTGGCTAAGTCCTCTATTTTTTCTGGGTGAAAATCAATTCCAATAACCTCGTGCCCATTTGCTTCAAGTGCTTTCATTATCCCTTTTCCAGAAGATAATGATACTTCCCTTTCTTTAGAAATTCCACCGTAAAGTACCGCAATTTTCATCACCGTATTCCCCCTGTTCATTTTTTATCTATCATATCATGTAATTTTATTGTACACTATGCTTTTCTTCTTTATGTCGTAACTGAATAACATGGCATTCGGCATTCGTTCCCAAACGTAAAGGTAATAAAGAATAACCATACCCTTCTGTGATTAGAATAGATGTATCATTAAATTTCTTCATACTCCCTCGTTGATAAGGCCCAAAACCAAACAATCTGATTTGCCCACCATGTGTATGACCTGCCAATACAAGATTGATATATTTTTTCACTTCCTGATTCAGCATATAAAAGCTACTAGGTTTATGTGTTAATAAGACAGTCATATCATGTGCTGTTTTTTCCCAATGTATCATTGACTTTTCCGTATTAGGATACATTTCGTAACGAAAGCAAGCAAGTTGTATGTGACAACCATTTTTTGTGACAGGAACCATTTGATCTTCAAGTATAATAACACCTTCTGCTACTAACAGATTACGGAGTAGATCCTTATCAACTTCCTCATCGTTGTTTCCCCAAACAAAATAAATCGGTGCATGCAACTGTTTTAAACGAGTGATATTTTCTCGCACTCTTTTTAAAGGAACTCCTTTTTCCATCAAATCACCACCAATACAAACGACATCTATGTTCTCATTTACATTAACAATCGTCTCTTGTTTTATGGTACGACGGTGAATATCAGCAATAAAAAATATATTGTAATCTCCGCTGTTTTCACTTATGTTAGGGTGATATATAATATTATGACGGATACAATCGTGATGTGCTAAGTAATACATATACAAAAGAAACACACCACAACTGATGAAGATTACAATGATAATCGCCAAAAGAATTCCTCCAGTTTACTCAGCAAAAAAGTGAATCATTTCTTCTCCATAAAAACCATATAGTAACCATGCCACTGCTATTATAAATATAATCACCAGTACAAAGCGCCAAATTGGAGCATGGAAAGAAAGATGAACATTTGACTTATTGGATTTATGGACTTCACTTCTCGGTGGCAACTGAAGTACATCAACTTCTATTAGTTCATCGTGTTCATTTTCTGCTAAATTTTCTTCGCTTAGTTCAGGATTGCTCACTTCCAAAAAAAGTTGTTCCAATTTAGTAGCTTGATTATCTTGATGTTCATCACGCATCAGTTTAAGCACCTCACTTTGTATATTTTACATACAATCCAAGTAGTAAATCGACTAAAAAATGAAAAACAATCGTTACAAGTAAATTTTCTGTTATTAGAAATAAATAACCAATTAAAAAGCTAGTGAAAAGTACTAACAGAAAAAGAATTGGCTTTTTTAAATAGCGAATATGAATGATTGCAAAAAGACTACTTGCAAATATATACCCGAATGTTGTCTGGATGACTCCTCGAAATAAAACTTCTTCAGAAATAGCCACAATAAGTGTAATTATTATAATCCAGCTTATTTGTTCACCTTGAAATATCTTTTTATTTATTCCACCATCATCGAAATGAGAATCATCTAACATTTTATAAAGTATCATTTCAACTATAACAAGTATTATAGCAGGTAGCACGCCATATTTGATGATATCACGCCAATTAAAGATTAGTATATCAAACCAGTCCGTCATATGATCAAATAAAAATATACTTAGAAGAATACCAATGATAAAAAATATCCCTTGTGATAGCAATAATTGTTTTCTTAACATAGATTGTGGCATTTGTTTAATAATTTCACTTTGTTTACGCATTATTGATTTCCTTCATCAAAAAAATTTCTTTTAAATTTTTTTGCCAATTTTTTTCATTTGCGACATGAGATATGTTTGTTTGTTGGAAGTCGCTTTCTGTAAAGCCGCAATTACTACAACATTGATAATCCTTAGGAGGAATCTCTTCCTTAAATGGTTTATACAATGCATGCCTTAAACATTCTTCACTTGTTAGCCAGTTAATCATTTCCCACATTTTCTTCCGTTTATACTTAAGTCTGTCCTCACAAAAGGTTTGTATCCGATCTAAAGCAATAAGCCATTTTTCTCGGTCGAAAGGATACATTTGAAGGTCGTTGTTTAGGATCTGGTATAACTCCAATTGATATTGCAATAGGCGCCATTTTGTCTCTTCCATTTCAAGCAAATTAACAATGGATGCCGTATTTTTCGGTAGTTGCTTGCCTTCTTTTTGCAATTGTTGTAATCGACGAAATATAGTCTCTACTTCATATTGTGTTGGCAATTCATTATCAATCATAGACAATGGAATATGTATATCATTGTCCCTATACAGTTGCAAACTTAAACAAGGCTTTCCATCCCTTCCTGCTCTTCCAACTTCTTGAAGAAATGATTCTAGTTGTGTAGGTGGATGGTAATGAATGACGGTACGAATATTTGATTTATCAATTCCCATACCAAACGCACTAGTGCAGCAAATAATATCCAGTTGATCATAAATAAATTGTTCCTGTATTTTGAGACGATCCTCCGGTTGCATACCAGCATGATAAAAAGCTATACGACCAAATTTAATTTTTTCTGCTAAGTAAGCAGCTATTTCCTCTGACTTTTTCCTACTTGTAAAGTAGATAAGGATTGGTTTTTGCAAGCTTCCTGCTAAGTATGCAAGTCTTTCCTTTTTCTTTAATTCTGAAAGTTGACTTCTTTCTACTACAAATGTCATATTTTTCTTTTCTATAGAGTGAATATGCATTTTAATGGATGGTGTTTGTAAATATGTCATAATATCTTGTTGAATTTCTGGCGTCGCCGTCCCTGTTAACGCAAGTATGGTTGGTGTCCCCAACTCCTTAATCACACTGTGTAACCGCAAATAATCTGGACGAAAATCGTACCCCCATTGTGAAATACAATGTGCCTCATCTATACAAATAAGAGATACTCCTACTCGCTTAAAAGAAGAAATAATTTCGGATTGCTGCAATAATTCCGGAGATAAAAATAGAAGTTTATACCTAGCAAGGTCCTTCAAAATATACTTTCGTTCCTCCATTTGTTGAAAACTATGTAATGCCGCCACTTCTTTAAAATAATAGGCTTTAATTTGTCTTACTTGATCAATCATCAAAGAGATGAGTGGAGATATGACAACAGTAAGTCCAGGGAGAATTGTAGCTGGCAATTGATAGCAGAGTGATTTTCCCGAACCAGTTGGCAATACGCCTAGTACGTCATTACCTGATAAAATATCTTTTATAATTGGTTCTTGACCTTTTTGAAACGATTGATGATGAAATGTTTTTTGTAACTTTTCTTTTACTATATCCATCTGACAACTCCTACGTCTTTACAATCAAAATTACATTAACACAGCTAGAACCAGTCTTATTTGAAAGTAAGATATCTTTTCTCCTACATTTTCTTTAATTGCTTTTAACTTATAAGATTTTGTAACTGAAATAGCATTTTGTACTGATGTAATATCCTCAGAAGTTACATAGTGGTCGAGAACTACTGATGGATGCTCCTGCATCATCAATTCCACTATATGATCTTGAATGGTATTCACTTTAAGCCCACGTCTTGTTGCAATTTCTTCTACATTATAACCTTGCTGTAAAAAGCGTGCACTTATTTTTGCAGAATGTGTTATGTTTTTCTCAGGCTCCACCTGCTTCATTATAATTTTAAGTATAGGGTACTTTGATTTGTCCAATTGAACTTTTTGAATTAGATAATGCAGTGTATTGGTAGTCATCAAATAAATATCTTCTTTGGTAAGATTGTATTCAAATGACAATTGCTCTATCGTTTTTCCTATATGATAATAAGACGACAATTGGGCTACAAATACTTCTGAATAATTGTCCGATATCCCCAACAATAAATCATGAAGTTCTTCATGTAAATAATATAAATATTTATCTATTTTTGTTCTTGTACGGTGGTAAAATTGTTTCACCCAATTTGCTGTTTCCCTCTCTTCAATAATAGGGATAAACTGTTTATTTCTCATTTTCATATTGGTCCACACTTGTACGAGCAGCTGTAATCTGTGAAAAATTTTATCCGATTGTCTGTATTGTTGACCATTGATATATAGTTGCTCGCCAGTTTGTTTTTCGTTTTCTAGCCATTTCTTTCCCTT
>DATGUH010000083.1:0-44736 GCA_035301445.1 Pseudogracilibacillus sp.
GAATTATATAAATCAACCACCATCTTGCGAAAATCATCGCTATAACGTTTACCATTTTTATGATTTGTCATCAGACACAACCTCCTAATTTGATGATAATAACTTAAACTAGGAGTGTCCATGAAACTATACTAGCATCAACACATTATTCATTGTCAAAGTATATCAAACCAACTTTGATAACATTTCACTTAACAAGCAGTATTTGATAGATAGAGTTGATGGCAAGAGCCCTGTATTCGAATCATTCGTTTTGTTAGACGAAATAGATTTAGAAGCATTAAAAACATCAGATGACATACATTATAGTAAAAGTGGCTTTGATACCCAAGAAGAATTAGAAAAGTATATCTTAACTGAAATGCTTTGAAAAATTCTATCATTCCGGAGATGGGAATTTGAATTAGTCGCTAACTTAACCAAATTCAAAGTCCATTATACGTTGTTTTTTATTGCCTGTCTGATACTGCAATCGGTCATTAATTTCACTTTTATCATCACATAACAATGCTTCTTTGTATATATTATCCAGTTTCATTTGTTGATTTTCTATTAAATCACCCTCTATCAATATCTGCTGATAGGGGTTTATATATTCTGTACTTCCAATGTCAAATTCATCCATTGTTACGATTTCCGAGTGGAAATCTTCACTTTCAGGAAAGAATATGTGATATTTTGTTTTATAGTATCTTTGTTTATTTTGATATTTCTCTTCCAAGTCCCCTAATGTTTCATTCCCCTCTACAAACTCCATCATGGGTTAATTTGCCCGTCCCCTCGAAAAGGTATATTCCAAAATACCCTGATTAGCTGAAATACCACTAGAGCCTGTCAATTCAGTGTTCTTTACTCATTTCTTTCATACAGTACACTTTTTTGAAAGGTGTGTTTATCGCGATTTCCATGTCATAAGTACAACAAAATCAGTTTTGAAACATGGCATAAATCCAGCAATCATTTTGACACGGTTCATGCGGGCACAAAAATTCCTGAAATAGACCTTTTCGAGAGTTTGGGCAAAAACATCCACATATCATTCTGTTTACTTTTTGGGTCTTTATATAAATATATTTTACTTTTCTCCCCTATCATATTTGATAATATATCACTTCCATGCTTCCAGAATTATCATACATTATTTATTTGGGCTGAGGGAAAGACGTCGCATGACAGAGCCAAGTAAATGCTTTTCATTCTCTATCTTCAAACCCGATTGCTTGATGTTTTGCATCGTTCTTCTATTAATATTAGCACCATACGTCCCTACCACAATTGGATTTATTACGTCCATTGCCTTACCGATAATCAAATTATCGCTTCTCATGTGTTCCAGAAGTAGAATTTTACCGCCAGGCTTACATACTCGCCTCATCTCTTTCATCCCTTGAACTGGATCTGGAACGGAACAATAAACACAAGTGGCCACAACAAAATCGAATGTGTTGTCTTCGAAAGACATCTCCTGAGCATCCATTTCATGCAAAGTCAACGGGAATGGGGTATGTTCCATCTGCTTACGGGCGTGCTTCAGCATTCCCTCGCTGAAATCAATTCCTGTGAGCTGGACGTGATTGGGATAGTACGGAAGGTTAGCACCAGTACCTATACCCACTTCTAGAATATCACCATGAAGATCAGAAAGAAGCTGTTTCCGCCATTTATCCCTAATCATTTTATCCATCCAATTGTAAACGCAGGAAATGCGATTATATCTTTTTTTGATAACTTCATTTCGATTAGACTTCATTTTACTTTCCCTCACAAAATGATCCTTATTTCATTACATCCGTCGGCCAGTATTCCATCTATAGATTTCCTTGTATCATTAATCTTTACTATAGGTTTCCCGGATGAACCTGATTGATTCTAATGATTTAATGAAAAGTACCAAAGAAAGGAAGTGCCTCTAGCTAGACCCCTTTCTTTGGTTATATATCAGAAACTTGAATAATTTGATACATTATTGAAGTGAGGGAAACTTTCTAATCCATCCTTCATGATATTCAGATTTACTTTACCTTCACTTGTCCCATCATACCGTTATCTTCATGTTCAAGATTATGGCAATGGAACATGTAAACACCTTTCTCCTTAAATTGTACAGCTACTTTCACTGTCTCCTCCGGTTCTACAGAAATTGTGTCCTTCCATCCTTGTTCATTTTCCGATGGTTTCTCTCCATCCCTGGAGAGCACTTTAAATTGTGCTCCATGAATATGGAATGGATGAATCATCCCACCCATGTCATCAGGCTTGTTGTAAATTTCCCATACCTCTGTTTCTCCTTGTTCTTGCGTAAAGTCGATTCTATCGGGATCAAACTTCTTTCCATTTATCGTTACTTTATCCATCATACCAAAGAGCTCGACTTCTTTTGTGACTGGCAAGTCCATCTCATCCTCAGTAATTGAAAAGTCATTCATTTTTTCAGGGAGCTCGGTATCCTCTCCTCCTTGATCAGAGATCCCAAATGGTAAAAGAATGGATCCATCCTCTTCATTTATTAGTGCCAACTCATCTTCGGTGTCAAGCTGGGAAAAATCAATAACGATTTCAGCTCGTTCAGATGGGGTTAATGTAATTTCATTCAGTTTTTTTGGTTCATTTAAGAAACCGCCATCCGTTGCAACTTGTACAAAGGAATCACCAGTGTTCAACTTAAATGTGTAATTCCTTGCATTGGAGCCGTTTAATAGACGAAAGCGAACTTTTTCTTGATTTACAGTCAACTTTGGATTTAATGTTCCATTAACCAAAGATGTCTCACCAATTGTTCCATCCTCATTCATTGCAGCATCGTAATTCAATTGTTTTTCATCATCAAATGTCCTATCTTGAAAAATCAAAGGAATGTCATTCTCTCCATACTTGTTTGGCAAATTAAGACTCTTTGAATTGTCATCTTCAATATAAACCAATCCAGCTAGCCCATTGTATACCTGTTCAGCCGTTTTCCCATCTGGATGGGGGTGGAACCATAGTGTTGATGCTTCCTGCGTTACTTCAAATTCAATCTGCTTTTCCTCCCCAGGTTCCAGGGTTTCATGTGGGCCACCGTCTGCTTCTCCTGGTACTTCCAACCCGTGCCAGTGAAAAGTTGTCTCCTCATCAAGCTCGTTTATTGTATTAATCTTCACTTTATCACCTTTACTAAACCGGAGTACCGGGCCTAAGAAATCTCCGTTGTATCCATATGTTTTGGTTTTAGCACCGTCGAATATCTCCGTTTCTCCCTTTTGTGCCCGAACTGTGTACGCAACCTCACTTTCATTATCACTCTCATTTCCGAGGGCGGCTGGTATCTTCAATTCATTTTCTCCTGTTGAATCGGTTAAGTTTGGCTCTTCATCATGATCCATATGACCTTCCATATCTTGATTCATATTTGAATCATTATCTTTTTCTTCCATAGAATTTGAATTTCCGTTAGGTGTTGGTTCATCATTCGTCGCACAGGCGGATAAAACAAATGCAGCCAATAAAGATATTGAAGCCATCAATAAAAATTTCTTTTTCATAAATCATAACTCCCTTAAATCAATTTCATAATCACTTATGTTCTAGTATTTAAACCAATCATTTAGTATTAACAATCAGTTCAAATTTGGTTTTAAAATAATACGTTTATTTATCTCATCAATAAAAACCTCAAAACGTTTGATTCCTTTAATGTCAAAATGTCTTCGTACTTCAGCAGGGATGTAAATTTGACCCTCCCTACCAATGGTACTGACGATTTCAGTAGTGTATTGATTACATGCGTTGATCACTATTGAGTTATTTTTGATACATAATTTCGCTAAATTTCCTTGTTTTATACCCAATTTTTTTCTCCAGGCAGAGGGTATTGCGAAAAAAGTACGTGAAGACATATCTATCGTTACTCCTGTTGCTATCATCATTTACTTCTTCTCCCATAAATTTATGTGTGTCTTCTTCTTACTTGTTCGTAGCAAAAGGATTTTACCTATGATAACAAAGAACAGAAGAAATATTTGGATTTGAAAAGAATGTTTTTTAAATAGTGTACTATTTTTTTTGTTATTCGTTTCCCGTTCTGCCATCACTGTTTCAGGTTGATTCTCCCTTTTGATTCTTTCTAGTGAAGAAGAAGTGATAACATTACCATCTTGATTAATTAATTCTAATATGCCATTAGCATTTAGCACTTCCTCTACTTCATCGCCAATAGAATAGGTATAAAATAATGCTTTACCTACCTTGTATTCTTGTTCTTCGAGTGTAAATACAGTTCCCCTTGGGATACTTGATGTTTCAAAATTATCAAATGCATAATCTAAAAGGCTGATCGTATCATTATATACTTCATCTTTCTGGTCGCTATCCAAAGTAATTACAATCAAACTTAAATTTTTTCTTTTAGCTGTTGTAGCTAAGGTAAATCCTGATTCGTCTACAAATCCAGTTTTCCCTCCAGTAATACCTTTATAAGGCATCTCCCTCATCAATTTATGATGTGTTATAAGGGTTGTATCCCATGACTCTCCACTCCATTTCAATTCCTTTGTTCCGAATATTTCCCTGAATAGTTTATTATCCATTGCATATTGGGTTAATTTTGCTAAATCAGATGCAGTAGTAACATGATTGACATCAAAGAGACCATGTGGGTTTTTGAAGTTTGTATCCCTTAATCCCACCTCATTTGTTAAATATTCGTTCATGTCAGATGCAAATTGCTCATTACTACCACTCAGATGCTCAGCAATGGCAACTGCCGCATCATTACCAGAATTGATTAACAGTCCCTGAATCAGTTTTTTTAAAGGAACCTGTTCCCCCTCCTCCAAATAAACCTTTGATCCTCCTACATTTCTTGCTTTTTTACTCACAGTTACCGTTTCGTCTATGTCCCCTTTTTCAATCGCATAGATTGCCGTTGCAATTTTGGTTAAACTTGCGGGATACATTTTAGTATGGGATTCCTTTTCAAAAAGAACTTTTCCCGTCTTGGCATCAATAATAATTGCAGCATCACTTATTAAAGTTGGAGGAGAAGTCTGGGGCTGACCAAAAACCTGGTTGGAAACTGTCGTATTGACAAAAATTATTATGATAAAAATTATTAATGTGCTTTTCACTTTTTCACCTATCCCAAATGGCACAACCCTATGTGATAATTGCTTGTCCACTTGTTTCATAAATTCTTCTTCATACTATAAACTCTTTTTGTGCAGAAATTATGAAGTTTCATTTGCCGTTATAAATATTTAAATATTGTTATCCATTTGTAATAAGATTCATCAGTGTAAGTCATACATTTCCACTTATTCAAAATATGTCAGTTATCATTAATGTATTTAACAAAGGAAATCAAAATATTTAAACATTATCCATTTTCTATCGAGTCTTGTACTTTTTGTATAGATAAAATAATGGGGGGCAATTTATATTTTGAAGAGAAAATTTTAACAAGGAGGAATTATCATGTCACATGAACTACATCCAGAGTTGTTGCAAACTTTGCATGAATGTATGGTGAAGTGTAATCATTGTTATGATGCATGCTTAAAGGAAGAAGACATGCAAATGATGGCTAATTGCATCCGGTTGGATAGAGAATGTGCAGATATTTGTGGTTATTTAGAACAAGCCATTACAAGAGGAACCCTGTTTATCTCTGACCTAGCTACAGTATGCGCAACAATTTGTGAAGCTTGTGGAAATGAATGTGAAAAACATTCACATGATCATTGCAAGCAGTGTGCTAAGGCATGCTTTAAATGTGCTGAGGCATGTCGCAATATCGCTTGATATTTGTGTTGACCCGAAATTGTTCAGTATAAATAATATTGAGCGGTTTTGAAACAAATTAAAGAAAGGATTTTTAATCATGGAAGTTAAAAACGATTATATAGCTTTAATTGCAACAGTTTCCATTTTAGCTTTCACTGCTTTTTCGGGAAATAACGGGGAACAAAGTTTGGACAATATAAATAACACTGATACAGAAGCTAACCATGTAACGGTGAATGAATCTGATGCCCATCAGAATGAGCAAACTCAACCAGTTTCAAGTGAAGTACCAAGAGAGCCCAAACCTGCCGTAAACCCAACTTATAAAGTTGGTAGCAAAGCAATCATCGAGGCGAATCATATGGAGGGAATGAAAGGCGCAGTGGCAACGATTGTAGCTGCTTATTCTACCAATGCGTATGCCGTTTCCTTTGTTCCAACAACTGGTGGAGAAAAAGTCAATAATCATAAATGGGTTATCCAAGAAGAAATTAAAAATGCAGGTAGTGAACTCCTTAAACCCGGTACCAAAGTAATATTAGAAGCAAATCATATGAAAGGTATGAAAGGAGCAGAAGCAACAATCGATTCAGGAGAAAAGACTACAGTATACATGGTAGACTATACTCCAACAACCGGTGGGGAAGAAGTAAAGAACCACAAATGGTTAGTAGAAAGCGAACTAGCACCGTTGGATAGAAATAAATAAGTGCAGAAGGATGTGCCTTTCCTAATAACTCCATAAACTCTATTAATGAAAAGGCCTTGATTGAGTAATCAGGGCTTTTCAGTGGATAAAGACGTAACCATTTCCAGACCATTTCTCTTTGCATTTGTCTATGTGCCTTAATGTAAAGGATTATTGATTAATCCACTTATATCCAACACCCCATACCGTTTTAAAATGATCATCAATTGGAAATCCTGATTGGCGAATTTTATCTCTCATATTCCGCACATGGGAGTCAACAGTTCTACCCTCTGTTTCCGAATCAAACCCCCAAATCAGATCAATCAATTGTTCTCTTCCAAACACCTGATTCGGATTTTTCATAAAGTGACCTATCATTATAAACTCTTTAGGCGTGAGCTTTATAAATTGACTTTTAAAAGTTAATTCAAACTGCTCTTTATTCCACAATAAACCATTTATTTCTACTAGACTTCTTGGTGTGTTTCTTCGCAATAGTGCTTCCATTCTTGCCAGTAATTCATCTTCATGAAAAGGCTTGGTAATATAGTCATCTGCACCCAGTTGTAATCCTTTTATAATGTCTTCTTGCTGGTCACGTGCAGTTAACATGATAATTGGGACATCAGAAAAACGTCTAATTTCCTTGCATAATTCCCACCCATCCATCTCAGGCATCATAATATCCAATAAAACAATGTCAAATGCCTCGTGTTCAATAGAGGACAATGCTTCGTTAGCTCCCAAAGCTTTTTTACAGATATAATCGTGAGGGTGTAAATATAATGCAATTAAATCAACCATACGCTTTTCATCATCCACGATTAAGACCTTATTCATCATAGTTCCCCCTTTGTAATTTAATCATCACACTTGTCCCTTTTCCTAATTCACTTTGTACCTCAATACTGCCACCATGTGATTCAACAATTTCTTTTGAAATGGCAAGTCCTAGTCCTGAGCCACCATTTAGCCTTGATCGGGACTTCTCCACTCGATATAATCGATCAAATATATATGGCAGGTCTTTTTTAGGAATTCCTTCTCCTTCATCAGTAAAGGTAATGTTAATTTGTTTAGCTGTTTGTTTAACATCTACTTTAATTTCCGTTCCTTCATAAGCATGTTTTTGTGCATTATCTAAAATATTTGTAAGTACTTGTTGGAAACGTTCAGAATCAATAAAAGCCTTCACTTCATCGGCACAATTCACATGAAGCATTACTTTTTTCTTAGCTAATACGGGTCGAATACGTTCGACTGCATTTTTGATAAAGCTGCATAGTTCGATATGTTCGCGATTAATCATAAAATTATTTTGATCGATTTTAGCCAGTTGAAATAGGTTCTTGATCAAAACCGTTAATTGTTCCGTCTCTTCTTGAATGATATGAATATATTCTTCAACTTCTTCTTTCTGGGTATCTGAACGATTAATGATATCAGCATATCCTTTAATATATGTTAAAGGGGTTCTTAGTTCGTGGGATATGTTTGCTAAAAATTCATTCCTTTCGATTTTTAAATCTTTTAAGTCCTTTGATAACGTTGAAATAGAATGAGCTAACTCACCTAATTCGTCTTTTCTTTCAGTATGCAGTTCAACATTGTGTTTTCCTTTGCTTAATTGTTCGGTCGCTTCCTTCATTTTAATTAATGGATGTGCGATAAATCTGGATAGAATAAATATGGTAATAATAGTTAACAAAACAGTTATAATGCTAGTGATTAGAAATTGATTACTTAGTTGATCTACCGTTCTTTTCACATAACTCGTATTGGCAAACATAAATACATGTCCTTTATGTTCCCCGTTTATAGTGATTGGACTATCTGTAGCAATATACTTCCCCTCACTCCATCGGTCTTCCACAACTTTACCTTTAGTGGGTATGCCTCCATCATTGGCATGGTCTACCACATCCATCATCTCACTCTCTACAGGGTCAGACGAAATAATAACCTCGCCTTTTCCATCAGTAATAACTACCATGAATTCAGATGCTGACTCCATAATGCCAACATGTTTTAAAGTTGCTCGATCAAAATGATCTTCTAAAACATCACGATGGGTATTCCCTCTTGCCAATAAGCTATTCATAACCTCATCAATTCGATCATTTGCTGAATTAGTATATAAAATAAAGAACAAAAAGGATTCAATAATCAAAATAAACACAAAGAACAGTAACCCTATTTTAAATGATAGTTTATTTACCATACTACACCTCTATCCACTTCTATAACCAATAGGTAAGTGTGTCCAATATACCAATAATGATTAGTAACACACCTGCGATTTTTTGAGTGACAGTCCCTATTTTCCTACTCCTTTTTAAAATGGCACCACTTGCTCCGAAATACCAAATTAAAAAGATAACAATCAAAAGTGGAAGGGATGTACCTATCCCAAAAACCGCAGGAAGCACAACTCCATATGAAGTAACCACCACAATCGGCATCAATGTGAGTAAGAATAATACAAACATCGTGGGACAAAAAGCTAGTGTAAAGCTAACTCCCATCAAGAAACTGCCTAAATAACTATCCTTAAATACTTTTGTTGGTAAATTAAAAATACGCCCTGTTTTACTCCATTGAAATAACCCAAGCATAAATAGACCGATAATGATTAGTAATGGTCCTATCGCTTTACGTATCATAGGCATGATTTGTGATAGCGTACTATATACTTCTTTGCCTAACAGCCAAATTATTATCCCTAGCACGGAATACACAAGAATCTTTCCTAACACAAATAACAATACATGTAACCAAGGCACCTTATCAACTAATGATTTATTACCATAAATCGTAATCGCACTAATATTACTAGTAAGTTGACAAGGTGCTAATGCTCCTACAACACCAAGAAAAAATGCAAATAATAATGGCAGATGTTCTACACCATATGCAACATCCATTATTGGACCGATCAATCGGCTGCTTATTTGATTAAACAATTCATACATCTAAATTCAACCTTTGTTAAGATATTTTCTACAGTAAATCAAAATTGCTATTTGAGAAGGTTACTTTTACACAATCGTGACAGCTCGTTTAATTTTTTTAACATTTAATCGTTTAGAAACAAACCATATAATTGAATACATCAAAAAAAGAGTGTATTGAATTGAATCATTCTTTCCGGTCCCGTTCTATAATGGATTTTAATCGCAAATACTCTGTTTCATCAATTTCACCATTAGCCAAACGTTTTTTAATAATCTGTAATGAACTTTTTTTGTTGCCACCATTGATGAAATTTGTTATTAAATAAATTCCTAGACTGATTAATCCACTCCAAAAGATAATCATTAAAATCATTGACCAAAATGATCCATATCCGTACATCATATGCATAAAACACACCTTCTCTTAATATGGTTTATAATTATTATATCTTCAATTTATCCAGAAAGTTTGCAAATAAGTTTTTTAAATTATCCTATTCAAAAACAGGCTGATGTGATTTTCATTGCTATCTTTAATCAACCAGTTTTTTCAAAGGTTTATTTTTGATACGAATAACCGATTACTAAATGAGGTATTTAGTAATCGGCCTGATCCAAGAAAAGTTATGCATAAGAATGTAAACCAGCTATAACTAGATTTACAACGATAAGATTGAACATGATGATGGCAAATCCTCCAACAGCCAACCACGAAGATTTTTCCCCATGCCAACCCCGGGAGAGCCGTAGGTGTAAGAATGCTGCATAAAAAAACCATGTTACAAGTGCCCAAACTTCTTTGGGATCCCAACCCCAAAAACGATCCCAAGCAATTTGCGCCCAAATGGAGGCAAAAATTAAGGCACCCAGCGTGAAAAGTGGAAATCCAATTGCTACCGCACGGTACGTTACCTCATCAACAAGGTCCGCATTAATATTTTTAAGTAAAGGTTGTATAGCCGCACCAATCCTTTTTCTTAACAACAAGCGAAGAAATCCGTACAGAATAAGTCCTACGATCAATGACCAAAGAAGTGTATTGAATTTCTTGGCCGCATTACTCCCTTGCAACCAGCCTGGCGCTTCAAACAAAGCATCTTGTACACCTTCAGTAATTAATACACTGTCTTTGGGCGCCGCAATGGCTGGCAAATTATATTCTGCTGTAAGGATACTTTCACCTGACGGGTATTCAAATTCTGCTTGATAGTCTAATGCATTAAATGTGGTTGTCGAAGAAATAAATCCAATACAAACAATAAGCGAAAACAAAACGATTTCTAGCCACATATTTCCTTTATTTCGTTTATTTTGATCAATTTGTTTGATCAAATAAATAAGCCCCGCAACAAAACTAATTCCTAAAATCCCCTGTGATAAAGCGACGGTAGTTATATGGATATATAACCATGGACTCTGTAATGATGGCTGTAATGGTGATAATTCTGTTGGAAACATACTGGCATAAGCAATGAGAATTAACGCGACCGGCAGAGCAAATAATCCAAGGATATTTAGTCTGTAGATAAAATAAATAATGATAAACGCTATAACAATACCCATGCCTAATGAAGTCATAAATTCAAACATGTTTGAAACGGGGGCATGTCCCGCTGCTATCCAGCGTGTAACAAAATAAGTTAGTTGGGCAAATAGCCCAATAATTGTTAAAGAGACAGCTATCATCCCTGATATCCCTATTTTCTTTTGTTTATTCTTATCTGTAAGAGTTACTCCGAACATGATCGTTGCAAATGAATAAAATGCAAAGGCCGTATATAACATTGTACTGCTCAATGTTAATAAATTACTCATCATTGTCCTCCTTAATTTCATTGTTTTTCTTTGTCGTTTGCTGATCGACAACCATTTGTAAGTTCGTTCCGGCAATCATTCTTTCGATATCTTTTTTTATACCGAACCAGTTTTTATTGGTATGTGCTGCCAACAGAATACCTTCTCCTTTAGGGTGTACCCAAATTCTCCGGTGTTGCCAATACATTCCTTGAACAACGCCAACCATAAAAATGAGTGCACCTAACCCAAATAATGGTAATGTGTAGTCCCGTCGAACACTTAATCCACTAACATCATGTGTTTCAAAGTCAGTAATACCTAATTTATACTGGTTTTCACCAGTAGGGTCTATATTTCTTCCAATTCCCGCAAAGCTAATTTCTGGGCTTTCATTGTCTGGAGAATATACCTTGAAAACGAACGCTGGGTTCCAAGGATCGTTTGATTCTGACCTTGGTTCACCATAATCCTCATCGAGATAATAGTTTGGATAGTATTTATCAATAACAACCCGAAGCCCATTGTCAAATTTATATTCAGTTTCCGGCGATGCTAAATCAACTGTGAAATTTTCTATTGCTTTTTGATCCGGGTCATTTGTTTCATATAATTTAAACGACATATTGGAAAATTCATTTTCTTGGAAACCTGATTGATACAATGCATATCCGTCAAATTTAAGAGGATGATTTAGTTCTATTTGACCTTCTTTTACCTTTTCAAGTTTTGGCTCTGCACCGGGAACAGAAACGTCAGTATTTTTATAGACAACTACATTAGACTGGAAGTTCTTTTCTGCCCGTCCACCCATTCTCGCTATTGCATCCTTGAACCGTTCATCATCCTCATCATACATCTCTATGATAAATTCTTTATTTTCAATATAATACTCACCGCTAGTTCCGGGAATAACCTTTTGTTCACCCTCTCTTGTCCATACGTAATCTTCCATATAAAGGAATGGAGACATACGAAATATTGAGGCTATCAAAATAATAATTAAACCAATATGGTTAACATAAGGCCCCCAGCGTGAAAACCTCCCTTTTTCGGCTAATATATGCCCATCTTCATTTCTTACTCTATATCGAAGTTTTTTTAACATCTTTTTCAGATGATGTCGATCCTCGTGTGAAATATTAGTTGATACACTATACAGTCGTTGTCTATTTAAAAATGTTTCATGTCGCTTGGGTTTCTGCATTTTTAAAGCGCGTCTTAACGGAACGAATCTGTCAATACTACAAATCACTAATGATATACCGATTAAGGCAATCAATATCATGTACCACCAGGAACTATATAGATCATATAATCCGAGCTGGTAATATACCTTGCCAAATATTCCAAATTGATCTTCATAATAAATTGCAGGATCACGTGATGCGGCATTCTCAGGTATATAAATTGCTTGTGGAAAAATTGTTCCCAGCGTTGATGCAACTAAAGCTATCACAATTAGCCAGACCCCAACTTTGACGGATGAAAAAAATCTCCATATTTTATCTATAATGGATTTGTTATATGTTAAAGAACGCCGGGAGCTTCCCTCATAACGCATATTAAGTAATCTTTTTTGATTATTTCCATCTATATGTTGATTCTCTTCAATTGGCTTACCACATGCCTCACAGAGCACTGTTCCTTCCGGATTGACATGTCCACATTCGCATTTTATTTTATTCATTGGCACCCTACCCTATTTTTTATTTATCAGTTTCTGGTTGAATTTTTTTAAAATATCCTTCCAATCGATCCAATGTTAATCCACCTTCCACCTTTTCTACAATTTCACCTTTTTCGTCAATAAAATAGGTGGAAGGAATGGGGCCAATTTTATATAAGTCATTTACTTCCTTTCTGTTATCATATAAAATTGGAAAGGTCAGATTGTATTTTTCAATAAATTGATGGATTACCGGTTCAGTTGAATCCAAACTAACCGCTACTATTTCAATGCCATTATCTCTGTATTTTGGATACAATTCCTCCATATAAGGCATCTCTGCTTCGCATGGTTTACACCAGGTAGCCCAAAAGTTGAGCATTACACCCTTTCCTTCCAAATCACTAAGTTGAATTGTTTCCAGTTCATTATTTTTATTGACCTGCTGTAATTGAAAGTCAGGGGCTTGATCACCAATTCCATAAATGGTGTTACCTTTTTTAGCATTCATTATTAACGCATAGGCCACTGCTGCTACTAAAACCGTTAGAACAATTAGTCTAAAGATCAGTCGATTCCTCTTTCTGTTTTTTTTACTTTCATTAGCATTATCTAAGCGCATCTAGATCACTTCCTCAACATTTACTTTTTCAAATATTGTATTGATTCTGAACTTTTAACATCAATTAAAAACCAGTAAATCCACCGAATAATGGTATCAAAAGCTCAATAATGAATCGCATCCAATCAAAGTACAAAAGAATTCCCATTACAATCATTAAAATACCGCCAAATTTCATAAAACGATTTCCGTGTTTTTTTAAGAATGACATTCTATCAATAAAGAATGTCATAATTAAAAATGGTATTGAAAATCCAAGCACATAAAATAACATATAAAATAATCCCATGCCTGGGTTAGCAACCCCCAGAGCCATTACCCCTGCAAGTATTGGTCCTGTACATGGTGTCCACCCCGCTGCAAATCCGACCCCAATTAATACGGAACCAAAATATCCTGCTGGTCTTTTTTGAAACTGAATTTTCTTATCAGACAAGAGAAAGTTAAAGTGTAGCACCCCAGTTAGAACTAACCCAAAAAATACTATTAATATTGCACCTAGTTGTCTTAGCACCCCTTGATAAGCCATAAAAAAAGTTCCTATGAAAGAGGTTGATAACCCAAGTGCGATAAATATAATAGAAAATCCGCATAAAAAAAGAATTGTATGTAAAAATGCCTTTTTTCTTAATATACCCCGGTCTTCTTTTAGTTCATTGACTGTCATTCCTGTAATATAGGAAAGAAAGGCTGGATACAATGGCAGTGCACAAGGTGAGATAAATGATAAAAAACCTGCGCCAAATGCTAAAAACAAATTAATTTGTTCCATAAAATCTTCACGACCTTTATATCAAATTAAACATTCTTATCATCAAGATAGTATATGATTATGGAGAAACTTTGCAGATGTCAACAAATTGTTATTTGTTCATAAATAATTCAAAATTGTTTTATTCAGTGGATTGAAATTAGTCGGGTAAATGCAGAAGGAAGCCATTTGGATATATTTTAAATTACTGTTGTGTTCCTTGCGGTTGGGGATGGTATTTATTTTAATAATACAAAATACAATTTAAAAAAAGGTAATCGTAAAATGGTGTGAAGAAGTTAGTACCTTGGATTTCTTCGCAGACCTATTGATGGCCCATTTGAGCCCAATTGATAAATTGATCAGGTAACATTTGTTCCGAAGAAATAATAAGATAAATTAACTCCAGGGAGGGCTTATAACGAATGATCAAAACTAGATGTAGGATTAATGGCAAACCATTTATCAGCACATAAATCGATAATTAAACGATTGGAATTATACACAACTCTTATTCAAAACAGTAACATATTATCCATACTGAACGAGCAAATCACGGTGATGAAAAATCACATACAAGTAATGAATGAGTTATTAGATCCAAAACAATCAACCGTTAATTTACCTCCAATCTCAAGCAATTTGAATACTGCCGTAACCAATCAAATTGCACCCAGCTATGAGATGGGTGAAAAAGATATTGCAGTTGATGCACATTTTACAGCAAGTGCTATGGCAAAGGATAATTTTAATTCATCGGAAAACATGAAAAATAAACAAGTAAAAAAGTTACATTCATCAATGGCGTTGCAACAGGCAACTATTGCTGAGGCGTATGAGGATCTAATGAACAAAATGGGGTGGATGAATCAGCCAGATGCTTCTATAACAGAACAGACTTCTGTGATTACGACCATGAGTAAAATGCCACGTTCGGGAGTAGAAATTAATCAACATCCTAATCATTGAATAAAATAGAAATAGAGTCTTTTTTACAAAAAGTAATGTCATTACAATTGGTAATGGTACTTATTCAAATCCGCCATTAACCATATCTTTGCATCAGTTAATGACTTAACTTTGTATGACGTTCTCATACACTTAGTAAATGGGTTCGCTTTTCGCTTTGCACCACTATTCCGACTAAATGGCTGAAGTTAATCCCGCCATTTTTATAAAGCTTTTTATTCAAATATATTTTTTACACTGTCAACATACTTTTAGAATATTTTCAGGATTAGCTTAAGACAATATTAAACACAAAAAACGCTAGGTATTTTTATTACCAAGCGTTTGTGTGGTTATCTTTATTGATTAAAAGGCAATGGATAGGTATACCCTAAATCTAGGATGACCAAGGTCATTAACCTCAATCGTTTCAATTATTTTATTTACCCATCATCACTTAACTTTTTGGATGATGTATCCTTTTTACTGCTTAATCCTCTTTAACTTAATTGCATGGTCGTAATGCACGTATTGTCCCCGTCAAATGTTGAAATCTCAGATGTTGTTTTTTTTCCGTCCTGGGTGATGGTTACATTAAATGTGTCGTCACGTGGGAGCCATAAATCTATAAATCCGTTGGCTTCTGTCTGCTGCTTTTCATCAAGGATGACTTCACCTGATGAATTTTCTATTTGCACCTCAAGGTCTTCGTTGACAAGCTCCCCTTGACATCCTGTTAAACTGTGAATGTCACAAGGATGTGTTTCATTAAGGAATGGGGCAATCGATACAAAAAACTCGTCTTCTGGGAGGTCATAAGTAGTTTCGTTTTGATTTTCATCTGTTACTACAAGTTCAGTTGACGTAATAGACGCTGATGCTGCTTCAACATTTCCTACAGTATAGTCATGAACTAATCCCTTGATATCAGTAGTGTCAACATTCTTTGCTTCGTCATTCCCATTACTGCATGCAACAAAAAATACAGAAACAAGCGTCAAAATCACTGCTGCTTTTGTTCTCATTTTATTATTCCCCCTCATTTATCCAAGTTTGATTATAAATTATTGCCAGTATTTTATCCACACAAATAGTTGGTTGTTTTATGCCTTTATGAATTTAGCGTTAATAGCAACGATAATGGTACTGTGGGGTCACCACCAAAGTTGGGTTATTAAATATAGAAAGGGCTAATCAGTGTATATGTGCTGCAAACGGGATTACGGCATTGTTGCGGTGTGATGGCTGTGCTAGCATCATCACAACAAATACTAACCTTTTTAGTTTAATCTACTTAAAAGTTGTCCAGGTATAAAACCGCAATATGATAGCTTTTCATATTTAAATCCACTTCTTTAGTGTACAATGACTTATCTTATTTTTTCACATCTATAACAAAAGGATAGACGTGTACATTATCATCAAATTTAAATTCAGCCGAAATTTTGTACATACCTGGTTTTGAAAAACGCGCATTAAAAGTAGTTATATCATCTGCAGCTGGATGGACATGAATGTACTGCTCAACATTCTCATCAACAATCACAACGTGACCTAAGGCACCTAAAAGTGGATCTGGTTTTTCGCCATGCGTGTCAAAAACCAATGGCACTTCCTCCCCGATTGTCGCATCCACATCACCTAAAGTGACTGTCTTACCATCACGCTCTTTTGTCCAATTATCCATTCCTTCAAGATTTGTCTTACTTGTTTCATTTGTACCAACCTGTAAAGTGTTTGGTGTAACCTTGTACGTCTTATTTTCCGGTTCTATATCAACAAATGCTTGATAGGTGCCATCGTTTAAATCCTTGTTTGCTACATAAAGTCCTGGTTGTTCTTTCGTTGGATGCAAGTGATAGTATTTTTCTAAATCATTAGAGACAATGATAAAATGCATTTCTTTTTCATGTTGTACAGCAAGGACAGGCGGGTTCCCAATATTATCTTCAACCTTTATTAAAATTTTTCCATTATCATAAGTCACATTGGTTTTAATCTCTGGTTCGACATTGTTGCCATGATGATGGTTATGTTTACTATGATTCATTATTTTTCTCCTTTAAACTATGAAGGTGTATTTTTATTATCCCTAATTTTCTTAAATTGAGTTATTTTACACTTTAATAACCGGTTTAAGATGATTTCATTCATTAGTCTCATCTAAAACGATTTTGTAAATATATAACTTTAAACTTTCCCATGTGTCAAGAATGTGGAACGAACGCATCTATTTTAACATTCTTTCTTAAGCTATATATTTAGATTGCACATCGATTAGGCCCAACTTCCATTTCTCTCCGTTTGTCTTTTCCCGGATTTTTCTGTCCCATATTGGTCTGTCTAATTTCCTCATGACTGTTCGGCTGTGGTGGCAAATTATCCATTACAAGATGTCTGAATTCTGCTTCATCACTCACCTGCAAACGATCATTCTTTTGATAAATGGTTTCCAACCGTTCCTGAACAGTACCATTGTCATTTATTTCATCCATTTGTCCAAAATGAGCTGGAAGAACGATTAAGTTTTTGGATAAGTCCGTGTAACGAGCATACAAGGTCTGACGAAGATCATCTACCCATGCATCTGCCTTTCCTGCCAGATCCGGACGCCCAATGGAATTAATGAATAAGATGTCCCCCGTCATCAAATATTGCCTGTCCACAATAAGGCTTGTACTCCCGATTGTGTGTCCCGGAGAGTAGAAAGCAGTAAGTTTGACAGACCCTCCAACTGTAATGGTTATTCCATCTTCCAGATTATGATAGTTAAAGTTCAAGCCTTCATCATCCTTGGGTGGAAAATAATATACCGCATTCGATTCATCTGCCAATGTCTTTCCACCTGAAATATGATCCGCATGAAGATGCGTGTCTAAAACAGTTCTAATGGCTGCGTTATTTTCCTCAGCAAAGTTCGTATAGGTATCCGTCATCCTGACCGGGTCAATGACAGCCGCCTCACCATTAGAAATGATCATGTAAGAAAGGCAACCCTTACCGATTCTAAGAAATTGATAGAGCACACCACTATTAGAAAGCTCACCAATCTTCATTGGTTCCAAATGCTCACTCCAAGCTTCCATTCCACCTTCCAGATAAGTGATATTCATGACCCTTGCCTCTTCCAAAATTTCCACTCCCCTTTGGGAAGAAATTCCTTTGGCACACACGACATAGATCGTTTGATTTTCTGGCAGCTGTTGTTTCAACTCTTCTGTTTCATTTTCTAGATGTTTGAAGGGAATATTCATACTGTGAACATTTCGCCCTTGGATTGACCAGTCATTATAATCCTCGTTCTTACGAATATCCAAAAGGAAGACACTTTCGTTTGCGAGAATCTTTTGAGCCAGTTCTTTTACAGTTATGGGTTTTAACGCCATGTTCATCACTCCATATATAATAATTTGACCAAAAAGCGAATTGTGGTATAGGCATTGCATTGGGCAAAGATCGCCTAAATCAACTTATTCCCAGCTACACCGTTAATTGAATAACTTACAGTAACTTCCGCGCTCAATGAATGGGCAACGGAACAATATTTATCTTTGGACAATTGAATAGCCCGAACCACCTTAGTTTCCTGTAACGTTCCTTCCAGCGCATAATGAATGTGAATCGCCGTAAATCGTTTAGGGTGATCTTCGGCGTTCCAACCTTTCACATGCATTTCAAATTTTTCAGGTTGGAAACGCATTTTTCCCAGGATGGAGATAATATCCATTCCCGTACACCCGACCACAGCATTCAGTAAAACTTCCGTAGGCCTTGCCCCACTATTTTCCCACCTACTGTTTCGGTTGCATCCATTTTCATGTTATGACCTGAAGGTGTCACACTGGAAAAGGCCATATTTCCATCCCACGTCACTGGAAATTCCATGTATATCAAAAACTCCTTTTCGTTCATCCTTATTTTTGTTATAACGGGACAATTTATTCCATCGAACAAGTTATTTTTCTTTCTCCTGTAGAGTAAAATGAGGCTTATATATCTTTACTATCAATAAACAGCAGCTGGAAATGATTCTTGTTTCTTAGGGACGTTTATTTCGTTTCCATTCCTTCATGCTTTCAATAACTTCGCGTTTATCGCGACAACAATCGTACTTAAACTCATTAACACTGCACCAACGGCTGGGCTTAATACAATGCCAACTGGAGCTAAAACACCTGCTGCAAGCGGAATAGCGAAGATGTTGTATCCAGCAGCCCACCACAGGTTCTGAACCATTTTCCGGTAGGTTTTTTTCGATAAGTCAATTAAGGAAACGACATCTTTCGGATTACTTTTTACAAGCACCACATCGGCTGTTTCCATTGCTACATCTGTACCGGCACCAATGGCAATTCCTAAATCAGCGGTTGCCAGTGCAGGGGCATCATTGATCCCATCACCGGTCATCGCCACCTTCCACTTCTTATCTTTCATGATCTTTTTCACTTGGTCTGATTTTTCATTGGGCAATACTTCCGCATAAACTTCTTCAATATCCAATTGTTTTGCCACCCAATCCGCAACCTTCTTATTGTCACCGGTGAGCATGATGGAATGGACACCATTTTTCTTTAATGTAGCAATGGCTTCTTTTGCTGTTTCCCTTACGATATCTGCCAGTGCAATCATGCCGACTAGTTCATCATCTAACAAAACGAATACAACTGTTTTCCCTTCCTCTGACATTTGTTCAAATTGTTGCTGATCATAGGAAAGATTGTTGTCATTCACATATCCAGGGCTGACCACATTCACTTTTTTACCATCAATGCTTCCCTGAATTCCTTTTCCAGTAATGGATTCAAAATCAGTTATTTCCTTGAACGATATCTCTTTTTCTTTAGCTGATTTCACAATACCGGTTGCAATTGGGTGTTCTGAATGTTGTTCTAAACTAGCCGCCCAATTAAGAACGTCTTGCTCTTCATATCCTTGATTGGGTACGATATTGGTAACGCCGAACTCCCCTTCTGTCAGTGTACCTGTTTTGTCAAAAACAACTGCATCAAGATCCCTTGCTCCTTCAAAGTTTGCACGATTTCGGATTAGTAATCCGTGTTTTGCAGAAAGAGAAGTAGAAACAGCTACAACCAGTGGCGCGGCCAATCCAAGTGCGTGGGGACAAGTAATAACCATCACCGTCACCATTCGTTCTAAAGCTACATCAAAGGAATACCCAAGTGCGAGCCAAATGAACAACGTAATAAACCCAGACGCAAGAGCAACGTAAAACAACCATTTTGCTGCTTTATTTGTAATGTCTTGTGTTCGTGATTTTGATTCCTGTGCTTCTTTCACGAGTGTAATCACTTGTGAAAGGTAAGAAGCTTCGCCAATTTTCTCCACTTTGATGGTTAACGAACCTTCTTTGTTAATCGATCCACCAATTACTTCATTTCCTTTTTCTTTTTCAACTGGGACGGATTCTCCAGTAAGCATTGATTCATCAATAGCAGAATTTCCGTCTATAATCGTTCCATCGACAGGTACCTTTTCACCGGGTTTAACAAGTACAAGATCGTCATTTTTTAAATCAGATACTTTTACATCATGTACGTTCCCATCGTCATCTAATTGATGAGCCTCACTAGGCATAAGTTTCACAAGTTCTTCCAGTGCATTGGATGCCCCCATCACGGAACGCATTTCTATCCAGTGGCCCAGCAGCATAATGTCAATTAACGTTGCCAGTTCCCAGAAAAAGTCGCTTCCCTCTAATCCAAAAACCGTTAACGAGCTATATACGTAAGCTACTAATATTGCTAATCCTATAAGCGTCATCATGCCAGGGTTTTTATCTTTTAACTCATCAAATGCCCCAGTAATAAACGGCCAGCCACCATAGAAAAAAATAAATGTAGCAAGCGCAAACAAAATATATTCATCATTTGAAAATCGCCAGTCAACCCCAATAAATCCTTGAATCATCGGCGATAAAATAAGTATTGGAATTGTAACAATCAGGGAAATATAAAACCGTTTTTTAAAATCCTCCACCATGTCACCATGATTATGGTGGTCATGTCCACCATGTCCCCCGCCATGACCATGGCCCCCGTGCGAACCGTGGTCAGCATGATCATGCTGACTATGTTCGTGTGATTGATGATCTGTCATACATATCATTCTCCTTTATTTATAATTTTTTACAAATATTCTTTTGAATTCGAGTATTTTACTCTATACTATACCCCTCTATCGTATCTATAATCATTATTTTAAACATTCATGTTTACAAATGCAATTATTATAAGTATGGAGAAAATTTATTGGTCTATACTGATAAGAGTCATTACTAGAAAAGTTTAAGTTTTAATATACATAAGAGGGGTATAAATCAAATATGAACATTTCATTTCTTAAGGGAGGGAAAGTTATGAATAAGAAGTTAATGATGGGGGTTACTGCTTTATTTATGTCTGTAGTGTTAGTAGCCTGTAGTGGAAGTGATGATACTGCGCCTAACAATGACGCTGATATAAAAAATGATTCCTCTGAAAATATGGAGAATAACGGGGAATCCGACTCTACGGACGAGACAGACAACTCAGACATGGATATGGATCCTTCTAGTTCAGGTGAAGTCCCAGATGATTTAGATGAGGCAGAAGATCCGAATTACCCAGTTAATAGTGAAGCTGAAATTAAAGCCGATCATATGGAGGGCATGGAAGGAGCCGTTGCAACCATTGAAGGTGCATATGATACAATTGCTTACGCTGTCACATATACCCCTACAGACGGTGAAGAAAAGGTAGAAAATCACAAGTGGGTTATTCATGAAGAAATTGAAGATGCAAAAGAAGAACCGTACAATCAAGGAGATGAGGTTGTTTTGGAAGCAGATCACATGGAAGGCATGGAAGGAGCCACAGCTGAAGTTGATTCAGCAGAAGACACCACTGTCTATATGGTGAGTTATGAAGATACAGATAATGGAGAAAAGGTAGAGAACCACAAATGGGTCATTGAAGATGAACTCTCACCAGTTGAATAAGTAATTATTAAAATCTCACCCCCACTTTGGAAAGTGGGGGTTTTCAATGTAGGATGCTAATTTTATTAGATTTGTATTTTAAATTGTCTTTGTTATATAGGAAAGCACCAGTAATAATTCCGTGTATTTAGAATTGAGCTGTCACATGGCATGTTTCACTCCTTTTATTACTAATAACCAATTGGCTGGGTAACTGGTACAAAATCCAAGCATCATAGCTAGTTGCATCATAAACCAGTAGACTGCTGTAGTTGGTTCTGGGGGTTGGGTAAAAAACACAAAATGTACTAAAGCCATCCAGCCGAACATTCCTATTTCAAAGGATATCAGGGCTAAAGTATCCGCTTTGATGGCGTTTTTAATTCCCTCTTTAAAGTTTTCCCGTGTATTCATTCCCATCCCATAATACTGAAAAGCAATGCCAAATATATATGCTAATGTAAACTGAACAAGAAATTTACCGTATAACATTACTCCTCCGATTGTAAATCCGGTAAAGGCTACAATTGGAACACCAGCTACATCGCCAAGTGAACATCCACTACTGCAATGTGTCGTAGAAACAAAAGCGCTTTGCCAAAATGGCTTCTTGTGATGATTGTCATGCTGGTGTTGATCTTTATGATTTGATCGTCCTTTATCCCTGCCCATCCTGTAATAGGCCCACATTCCAATTATCGGGAAATAAAGACCTGTCAATGGCCAGACAATATTCATAATTGGCATCATTTTTTGAGGATGCCTGATAATATCCACTGTAATTATAATAGCCTGAAAAATCCCTATCCCTATTGAGATTACTGAAATAACTTCTAACCAAGACATTTATTTTCCTCCTATCATGCTTACTATAATACATTACCCGGAGAGGGTATTGTATAAACTGTTATGTCTTATCAGACTTTTATGAAGCATTTGTTTGTCGTGATACTAAGAAAATAGAAAAAAGGCTGACCCCTAAAAAGGTCAGCCTGTATATAAGTTTCATGCCACAACATCGTAGCCCTGATCTTCCACTGCTTCACGCATATCGGCAATTTTTACTTTTGCATTATCATAAGTAACATCTACTTTTCCAGTATTTAAATTAACCTCGACGTTCGTTACGCCTTCAAGGTTTTTTAAAGCACCTTCGACAGATGATTTGCAATGACCACATGACATGCCTTTAACATCGAGCGTCATTGTTTCCATTTGATTCACCTCCTTTCAAAAGATTTTAGGTGAAGTAAATACGAGAAATCCCTGAGATTATTAACAACCTTTCTTCTCGATATAACCTATACCTTCACCCTTTTTAAGCGAAGAGAGTTTGTAACAACACTAACCGAACTAAAGGCCATAGCCGCTCCCGCAATCCACGGAGCCAACAGCCCAAGAGCTGCAATTGGGATTCCGGCACTATTATAAGCGAACGCCCAGAATAAATTTTGTCGTATATTTTTAATCGTTGCATGGCTTAATTTAATGGCTTTTGGTATAAGCAATAACTCTCCACCAAGGATTGTAACATCGGCTGCCTCAATAGCAACTTCTGTTCCAGTGCCAATGGCAATGCCTATATCTGCTACTGCTAATGCTGGTGCGTCATTCACACCGTCCCCGACCATCGCGACTTTTTTACCTTGGTTTTGTACTTCTTTGACTTGATTTGCCTTTTCTTCTGGTAAAACTTGCGCAATAACATGGTCAATACCAACCTGTCTAGCAATAGCTTGTGCTGTACGTTCATTATCTCCGGTTAACATAATGACGTCCAACCCTTGTTCTTTCAATTGATTAATTGCTTTAGATGCTGTGTCTTTTACTGTATCAGCAACAGCAACAACACCCCGGTATTCAGTGTCGATTGCAATTAACATGGCTGTTTTTCCGCCCGTTTCAAAGTCAACCAATTCCTGTTCAGCGTCTTGAACATCAATGTTATTGTCAACCATTAACTTTCGGGTGCCAACAAGTACCTGTTTATCGGAAATGATAGATCTAATACCATGACCAGGTATTGCTTCAAAATCATCAACATCCACAAGATTCACGTTCTGTTCGGTTGCATAAGCCACAATGGCTTCAGCCAATGGGTGTTCAGAACCTTTTTCGGCACTTGCTAGTAATTGCAATGTTTCCTGATCACCGATAAAATCAGTTACTTCCGGTTTTCCTTTTGTAATTGTTCCCGTTTTATCGAGAATAATCGCATTTAATTGATGGGTTCGTTCTAGGTGTTCGCCACCTTTAAATAGAATGCCATTTTCAGCTGCTTTTCCCGTTCCAACCATAATCGAAGTTGGCGTTGCTAAACCTAACGCACACGGACATGCGATCACTAAAACTGCAATGGCGGCAACAAGTGATGGTTCGAAATTGCCTGGCTCAACAAGAGTGATCCAAATAATAAATGTTAGCACTGCAATCCCAACGACAATCGGCACAAAATATCCTGAAATGACGTCAGCCAAGCGTTGAATCGGTGCTTTTGATCCTTGAGCATCTTCAACGGCTTGAACAATCGATGCAAGGGCAGTATCTTTGCCAACCTTGGTAGCTTCCATTTCGATGGTTCCGTTTTTGTTCATCGTGGAACCAATCACATTTGCGTCTTGATCTTTTTCAATCGGAATGGATTCACCTGTTATCATTGATTCATCGACGGCGGTTCTACCTTTAACAACAACACCATCCACTGGGATTTTTTCACCAGGTTTCACAACTAAACGATCACTAACTGTTACATCTTCAATTGGAATCATCATTTCTTCTCCATTTCGGATAACACGTGCCTGTTTTGCTTGCAAATTGAGCAATTTGGAAATGGCCATGGTTGTTTTACCTTTGGCGCTTGCCTCCAAATATTTACCAAATAAAATCAAAGTAATTAAAATGGCACTTGTTTCAAAATAAAGATGTGGATCGTATCCTGGATTTCCAATGGTTTTTATCGCTTCATACAAACTGTAGAAATAGGCAGCGCTTGTTCCGAGTGCTACCAGAACATCCATATTGGCGCCACCACTACGTAGATTTTTATAGGCACCATCATAGAATTGCCAACCAATAATAAATTGAACTGGCGTTGCCAGGGCAAATTGGAACCATGGATTCATAAAAATGGCTGGCATTTGAACGCCAAATAAGTGATCAAGCATTGTAAGCAATAATGGAACCGACAGCACAGCAGAAATGACTAACTTCCATTTCATCCGTTCAATCTGTTTTTCCTTCCTTGATTGCTTTTCGTGTTTATCCGTTTTTACCTTGGCATCATACCCTGTTTTCTGAATTCGACCGATAATATCTTCCACATTCATCAAGCCAGGGTTATATTCAACTGTTGCATTCTCTGTGGTAAGATTTACCGTTGCTTGTTTGATGCCTGGTTGTTTATTCAAGACTTTTTCGATTCGTGATGAGCAAGCAGCGCAAGTCATTCCTATCACATCAAGCTCTGTTTTTTCTGTTTCTACCCCATAACCGAGTTTTTCGATCTTGGTTGTAATTTCTTCCACGGAAGTTATTTCCGAATTATAATCAATATTAGCTTTCTCGGTTGTTAAATTGACCTGTGCGTCCACACCGTCCATCTTACTTAATACTTTTTCAATTCGACTAGAGCAGGCAGCACAAGTCATTCCAGTGACACCGACTGTCAGCTGTTTTTGTTCACTCATGACACATACTCCTTTCTATTTGGAAAAGTGCTTAATGACATCTAATAATTCATCAATTGCAGGTTCCCCTTCACCAGATTTAATGGCATGACTGACACAATGTTTAGCATGACGTTCCGCCACTGAGAAGCCCACTTTATTTAGAGCAGCATTGATAGCATTAATTTGTACGAGAATATCCAGGCAATACCGATCTTCTTCTACCATTTTTTGAATGCCACGCACTTGCCCTTCTATTCGCTTCAAGCGATTGATAACCGCTTGCTTTTCATCCTTTGTCCGAGGAGTAATTGGGTGATCATGAAGAAATTCGCCCATGTATACCACTTCCTTTACGTTTATGTTTATACTATACCCCCCTATTGTATATATGTCAATAAATAATTATTGTGCAATATATATTGACATAAAATGACGCCTAATTATTATCTGCGCATGTTCTTCAACAATATTCCTAATTGCAGTACGACTACTTTTCCATTTGTAACAATTCATGTACTGGTGGCCATCATACAATGTTATCAAATATACAAAAGAAGTGATCTTATTGAATTCATATAATGCGCTTCATACCCTTATTACTGTATGGGGGCATTCCTAAATGAACATGAAACAAATGTAACAAATGATAATGGAACATGTAGAAATGACGAGGCAAATCAAACAAAAGGTTGATAGGATGGAGAAAAAAGTTCTCAGAATGGAGAAGTATATGAAAACGTAGCTTAATGTTATTCTGGGTTCTTGTAAATAAAAGGAAAAATACCATAGTTATGGTAACTTTCGAAATTTGTTTTTCCTTATCAGTGAAATCCATTGATTGGTTTGCTTTTAACGTCTACTTTGATTCGTTTAAAGGGTCTTTTTGTAATCATTTTAACATGGAGTGGATCTATCAAGAGTTCCATCAGGGGGCGGGTGAAATTAATTATATAAATAGAATACTTAAGGCTGCTTTGCGTTTTTCGAGTGAATGATTGGAACGTCTTTAACAATTTAATTAGCACCCCCCACAAAGCCATTTCTAAATGAAAGTTAAAAATTACAATGCCGTATCAAGGGCTCGGTAGTTAAGGCATACATGTTTAATTATATTGTATTTACTTTCATGAAACATCCATCGTACCAATCATCCCTGATTCTTGATGACCCGGTATTGTACAAATAAAACGATACTCACCTTTTTCAGAAGGAGTGAACGAAACAGTTTGTTTTTCACCCGGAGTAGCATGCAGGTGAATAGTATTTGCATTCTGCCCATGATTATGGGAGTCATCTTGCTGGACATTGTCTGGATTAAAATCAACGATTTCTAGATCGTGTTCTACTGTACCAGTATTCTCTACTGACAATGTTACCGTTTCACCTACATCAACGTTAATACTGTTAGGCAGAAAATCGTATTCATTGGCTTTTATTAATAAACTGTTATCACTTTCTTTATGCTCAGAATGATTTTGTTCTGCAGAATCGGTTCCAGCAAAGACTGGACCAATTTGATTGAACACAAAAAATATGAATCCCATTAGAGCAACAGGAGCAAGTGGATTACGATAAAATGCAGTAATCTTTCCATTTACTTCTTTTTGAATCATATATATAAGGATCAACATTGTAGCAAGGAATAAAAAAAACATTATTTTTACCATTGCTTCTCGATAATCCAATGCAATCATGACTCCAAGCATAGCACCCATCATTCCACCCATAAGACCCGATAGGAGTCCATCCAACACCGCCATAATACTTATAGGTACACCTGCCAAAAAACCTGCGACCATACCAGCTAACATTCCTAATATGGTGGAAACAAATAAATCATCAGAAAATAAAACCCCAAAGATTAAACCAATGGTTAAACCAGCGCTCATTCCCAATGTCATTGCAATCATCATCCCAGTCATACAGGTAATTTTTTTTCTGTTGTAGACCGTTTTAAAGATAATAACGAAGGAAAGCAGGATGATTATCAGAAATACTAAATACAATGGTGCTTCCATTATTTCCAAACCCCTTTCTGTCTTGTCCAATTAGTAAACTATATGTATGTTCCAACTCATAATATACAAAATATTTATATATGGTTTTGTTTGGAATCAAAATTAAATGCCGCAGTTTATTCGAAGGCTGATTTGCTGAATAAGAATATAAAAATAGGGACGCCAGTGAAAAAGTTATGGTATCCCGTAAATTTAAGCTATGTTTTTACTTATTAACCTTTATAGCGTTATTCATATATTCACCTAGGACTTCCGCTAAAGCCTCGGCTGTATTTTGTAACTCCTCACTATCGTTATCCACTCCACCAATTTCAATTAAGACAGAACGATCGGATAAATCTTGATTATATATTGGGTGTTTTTGCCCGACCCCTCGAAAAGGTCTATTTCAGAATATTACATCTAATACAAAACGGACGCTTTAAAATCCGCGAAGGCGCCCGTTTCAATTTATCAGGAATCTAATTCCTATCTAGTTGAAATGCATTAGATCTCATTTAACAGCATTGATCCATCCCTAATAATACAAATCTTGATCCATCGGGAGTTTCGTTATTGTCTAGGGTCAAATCCGTTACAGAATCTTTTATATCCCGATCAAGAGCTACCTTAACTCCATTAATTTCTTGAATAATATCCGTATCTTTCGGGTCATCTAAGGATAATCCCAATTGTGGACCACAACACCCAGATCCGTTAGAATAAAAACGTATTCCATTCATTCCTTTTTCCTGAAAAATCGCATCCAACTTTTGTTTAGCTCCATCTGTAATGTTCATTTAAATTTCCCCCTTTTTTATTTTTTGAATTAAATAGCATTCTAATTTACGCGTTAATAAACTCTTTCAAATTATCGTAACTGGATTTTTCTTCTTGCATCCAGGGAATCAGTGCGCATTGGTCTGATAAGTCTTCTTTCACCTTGCAAATCCATTGTTTTTCGGAAACAGCTCGCCCCATTAGGACCGGATCCGTTGTATCAGTTGCATACAAGCTTTGATTGATTACCCACCATGTCGGAACAATTCCTGCTCGTTTTAGATCTTCTTGCAATCGATTTGCCTCTAATACTGGCGTGGCTTCAGCGAGTGTAACAATAACTACGCCAGTTTCTTTTGGATTACGAAGGCGGGGCAGTAATTTTTTCACACTCGCTGGCACTTCACTTGTAGAACGGCTCACTTCCTTATGGTACGCTTCTGTTGAATCAAGTAACAACAAGGTGTGCCCTGTTGGTGCCGTATCGATGACCACAATCTCATCATCTGATTTTTCAACAACCTCTGCAAACGCTCGAAACATCGCAATTTCTTCGGTGCAAGGGGATTCCAGATCTTCCTTTAAATAGGCAAGGCCTCCATCATCCTGTTCTTGGCCTACTGTGGAGAGCACTTCCTTTTTGTATTTTTCAACTTCTTCCGTAGGATTAATACTACTGATGGATAGACTTCCTTTCCCCCAGTTATTCTCATGAAAGATATCCTTCAGATGTCCTGCTGGATCTGTCGTGGTTAAATGAACCCTGTGGCCTTTTTCCATAAGTCCAACCGCAATTGCGGATGCAGTAGACGTTTTACCAACTCCGCCTTTTCCCATTGTAAAAATAACGCGTGTGTCTTTTGAAGAAAAGTCGTCTATAATCGCGTTTAAATTCGTTAACTGGATTTTTTCGGTGCCAAGACTGCTTTTATCTAATGAAGATTCAACTGATGGATTATCACTAATCCATTGTCGAAGATTCCCAACACCTGTTAACAAGTAAGATACGTATGGTAATGAAAAGGTCTCGATTTCTTTTAGTTCCCCTGACATTCCCTTTAGCGCGTTTTGCTGGCGCATATAAAAGGCTGTAGAAACTTCATCATCCGGTTGATGCGTTTGGAGAAGTCCGTTAATAATCAACATTTGATTTTGAATGCCAATGTTTCTAAGTTCTAAAGATGCACGGTTCGCTTCTGCTAATGATGAATGATCCGGCCGGGAAACCAAAACTAAACTCGTTTTCTCTTGATCAGAAAGGGATTGAACAGCCTGTGCGTACGCTTTTTTTTTATCTCCAAGGCCAGACAACGGACCTAAGCAAGATGCACCATGCGTACTCTCTTCTAAAAACCCATTCCATGCGGTTGGTAATTCCAACAGGCGAAGGGTGTGCCCTGTTGGAGCCGTATCAAATACAACATGATCATAGATGTTCAATATATTTTCATCAGAAAGCAAGTGAGAAAATTCATCGAATGCTGCTATTTCAACGGTACATGCACCTGAAAGTTGCTCCTCCATGGTAGCAATCACAGAATCAGGCAATTTCCCGCGATAAGGTCCAACCGTTTTTTCACGATAGACCCTCGCCGATTCTTCAGGATCGATATTTAAGGCAAACAGATTATCAACACTTGGAATGGAAACTGGATCATTGGTTAGTTCCATTTCAAAGACATCTTGTAAATTTGATGCCGGATCGGTACTAACCAATAGTACCTTTTTCCCTTGATCAGCTAATGATATAGCTGTTGCACATGCTGCTGACGTTTTACCAACACCACCTTTACCAGTAAAAAACAAAAACGGTGTTTCAGCATTTTCTTTGGGATGAAATGATGGATACACAATAATGGCCTCCTACTTAATCAAAATCAATTGGAACAACAACCTTTGGCTTTTGTTCGAGCTCATCTGATTTCACATTGAACCATTCAGCTAACTCTTCGTTCGTTGGATAATGACCAACTTTCATGACCACGTTATCTAAAAGGGTGACTGGCAGTGCATCAGCGCCTTTTTCATGAAGCACCTGATTTACTTCCTTGTTATCTGTAAAAGCCCCCGGGTCATTAGCTAAGTTATAACGTATCACATCAAATTTTTTCTGTTCCAAAGAATAAACCGCAGATGCGATACGTGTTAATTCCGGATCTACACTTGGTCCGCAAACTCCTGTTGAACAGCACATGGCTGGATCAAAGATTTCTACTTTTTTCATTTGAAACATCTCCTGTTCAATTATTATATAAACATATCCTTATATAGTGATATGAAAACAGGCCTTAATCTTGTTCTCCTGTTTATTCACCAGCTTCCGCAAAATGTTTGACTCTTTCTCCTATCTCATCCCGGACTCGCTGGAAAACAGCCTGTTTTTCTTCGTCTGTTCCCTCAGTTTTTGCAGGGTCATCAAATCCCCAATGCTCCCGTTTTATATGCGATGGTGTCATTGGACATCTATCTGCTGCATCTCCACAAAGCGTAACAATCATGGTTGCGTTGTTCAAAACTTCCATATCTATTGGATCGGATTTTTGATTAGAAATATCAATGCCCACTCCTCTCATTGCTTGGATTGCACGAGGATTCAACCCATGGGCTTCTATCCCAGCACTTTTAATTTTCCAACTGTCTCCAAGATAATGTTTAGCCCATCCTTCCGCCATTTGACTACGGCAGGAGTTTCCTGTACATAGAAAGTAGATTGTTTTTTTCGGCATTTCATTCTCCTTTTTTGTTCTCTAAGTATGATGGTCTTACAATTAAAAAATGAATAACGTCAGGAACAATCCGACCAAAGTTATAAACAGAATAGGAATGGTCAAAAGGATCCCTGTTTTAAAATAGGTTCCCCATGAGATTTTCACTCCCTTTTGGGACAAAACATGGAGCCATACCAACGTTGCTAGTGAACCAATTGGTGTAATCTTCGGTCCTAGGTCAGACCCGACCACATTGGCGTAAACTAGTGCTTCGCGTACCGCACCAGATGTATTGGTTTCAGCAATCGACAAAGCATCAATCATGACCGTAGGCATATTGTTCATAATCGAGGATAAAAATGCGGCGATAAAACCCATCACAATCGTAGCTGCGAATAAGCCTTTGTCTGCCGTTAATTGAATGACATGAGCTAATGCATCGGTGAGTCCTGCATTTCCTAGTCCATATACCACTACATACATACCAATGGAGAAAAACACGATATCCCATGGCGCACCCTTTATCACTGCTTTGGTATTCACGGCTTTACTATTTCTCGCCATAATAACGAAGAAGATCGCTATAATACCTGCAATGATAGAAACAGGGATATTGATGAACTCACTTATGAAGTAACCAATAACTAATAATCCAAGAACGTACCATGATAGATGAAACATTTTATGATCATTAATAGCCGAATCCGGTTCAGCAAGTTTAGAAACATCATACGACTTTGGAATGCTTTTTCGGAAGTAAATTAATAATACTGTTATGGTTGCAGCTAACGAAAACAGGTTTGGAATAATCATTCTGGAAGCATATTCCACGAAACCTATACCAAAGAAGTCTGCTGAAACAATATTAACCAAGTTACTTACGATAAATGGTAGGGAGGTTGTATCGGCGATAAAACCACTTGCCATAATAAATGGAAAGATCATTTTTTCCTTGAAATTTAGATTCCGTACCATAGCAAGTACGATCGGTGTAAGTATTAATGCTGCACCATCATTAGCGAAAAAGGCAGCCACGATGGCACCTAGAATACTTATATAAACAAACATCTTTATTCCATTGCCTTTTGCAATCCGGGCCATATGAAGCGCTGCCCACTCAAATAACCCAATTTCATCTAATATGAGGGAGATGAGAATAATCGCTACAAACGCCAGAGTTGCGTTCCAAACAATTTCTGTTACCGCTATGACATCACTAAATCCAACAACCCCTACGATTAAGGCAATGATGGCTCCGCCAATCGCAGAGTATCCAATCGATAATCCTTTAGGCTGCCAAATAACGAAAACAAGCGTTACCAAAAAGATTAAAATGGCTAATATAAGCGTCGATGACAAAGTATCCCCCCATTTAACAACAATTGATTCGTGTACCTTTTTCTTCTAATTCCTTCAGTTTTTGATCTTGGCTTGGTAATGGCTCCAGAATTTGTTGAACAAATGGATAATACTCATGGTCTTTATTAATAGAATAAAAAATCCATTGTCCCCTTCGTTCTTCTTGAACCAACCCAACATCTCTCAATTTTCTAAGATGTTGACTAATGGAAGGTTGACTTGCTTTAAATATCTCAACAAATTCACAAACACAACAATCATGTACATCCAGGATTTTCACCATCGTTAAACGTGTTTGATCACCTAAAAGCTTTAAAATCATTGCCGCCTTTTCCATTTCAATTCTCGTTTTAAGCATATTCCAATCACCTCCTTTACATTTCGTTATTATTATATAATTAAGTACTTATATATACAAATAATATGATGGTTAATATAAATCGTGATTACAAATCAGCTACGAAAATGTGAAGTCATGTAAGGGCTATCTTTATTTTTTAGCCTATATGTAGGGGTAGTACCAGCGAGGCTGTCACCAGGTGCAAAGTAAGTTGGTCAATAAACAATAGGGGGGGATCGTAGACATTCCCGGTATGAAATAAACAAAATCTCATAAAAAAAGAGAAAAGCCTTAGAACGGCTTCCTCTTTATAACTGTGTTGCTGTGATTTTATCCTGTTACAATACTGTATTCTAAAGCATGCTAAATGTCGTTTCACTGACTAAGTGATCTCCTTGGTACTTACCGGTGTTGGTTGTTTATGATCAACCTCCACCATTCGATTTAATAACGTGTGACCGAGAACCGTGGTCAGCGAGAGTGCCATGGCCAACATCGCCCACATCGGGTGAAGCAGTCCGGTAAAGGCAGCAAAAATACCGACACCGTTGAAGGTCAAAGCCAAAAGGACATTGCGAACTGTCATTTTATAGCTATTAGATGCAAGTCCATGGGCTTGAATAACAGCTGGCAGTTTTTCTCCTGGGATGACGACATCAGCTGCATCAATGGCAATGTCCGTGCCTGTGCCGATGGCAATACTAACATCCGCCTGCATCAAGGATGGTGCATCATTGATTCCGTCACCAACGAAGGCCACTCGTCGTCCTTGCTGTTGTAATTGGCGAACTAAATTCCGTTTATCTTCCGGTAACAGTTGTGCCTGCACATCAGAAATACCCAGCTGCTCACCAACGGTTTCAGCGACACGCAGATGGTCACCGGTAGCCATCACCACCCGAATCCCACGTTTTTGAAGGTTAACCATCATTTGTTTGGCGTCGTTTTTAACACGATCAGCCAGCGCCACGGCACCAATCAATTTGTTATTAACAGAGACGAAGACAACAGTTTGCCCTTGTTGTTGCTGTTGGTTTAAAAATTGACAGGTTGACTCAAGTCCGTCAATCCCTCGTTCCTTCATCAAGCGTTCGGAACCGATCAGGACGGTTTGATGGTCGATTTCAGCCTCAATACCCCAACCAGACAAGGCATTAAAGGACTGCGCTTCCTTGATAGAAACTTGTTCTTCTGATGCTGCGGTGATGATCGCCTGTGCAAGAGGGTGTTCGGATAACTGTTCCGCTGAAGCCGCAAAAGATAGAACGTCTTCCCGGTTACCTTCTTTTGCCCATACTGAAGTTAATTTTGGTTTCCCCTCTGTGAGAGTACCTGTTTTATCCACCACAATTGTGTCCACTAAACGTAAGACCTGGAACGCTTCTCCGGAACGCATCAGTATGCCCTGCTCAGCAGCCTCTCCGCTAGCACGAATGATCGCAAGCGGTGTCGCCATGCCAAGTGCACACGGATAACCCATCACCAATACACCTAGAACCGCAAATCCGGCGCGAACCCAGTCCGGCTCACCTGCGAATAACCAAGAACCAAGGGACCAGGCTAATCCTCCAGTCGCAGCAAGGGTAAATACTGTGGGAACATACATATTCAAGATTCGGTCGACGAATCGAAGAATCCCGGGTTTCATGACGCGGGCTTCTGCAACCTGCCGGGCCACTTTATGAAGGAAGGCATCTTCTCCGACACGGGTCACCTCAATCACAAGACTGCCGTTCACATTGAGAGATCCGCCGATGACTTCATCGTCTTTATTAATCTCACGCGGTAACGGTTCACCGGTGACCAGCTGTTGATCCACAGCCGACGATCCTTGGATAACCTTGCCATCAATCGGAATGCGTTGGCCTGGTCGAACCCTTACATGATCCCCCTGTTGAAGTCTGTCAACGCTAATTTCTTCTTCCTGTCCGTTTGCATCAAGACGTGTTGCTTGTTCCGGTTGCAAATCCATCAATTTACGAACGGACTGTGAGGAACGGACGTGAACTAGGATCGAAGCAAATCCACCAACACAGTGGAAAGCGAGAATAAACGTCGTCGCTCCAAAGAAGGCATCTGCCGGAAACGCCGGCCAAATCAGACCGGTCACCCCTCCGACCAGACCCCCTACTGCTGCTGATGCCGCCAAAACGTCCTGGTTGAGGATTCCGCGGCGGAGGGACTGCCAGGCATTCCGAAGCACAAACGACGCAGGCCAAACGGCGGTCAGAATTGCAAGAATCGCCTGACCGAAAACAAATATGGGGGAAGCTCCTTGCCAAACGCGAAGAATCATCAAAACCGAAGCGAGAGAAACAAGTCCCCCGGCAATCAGGGCGATCCGTTTGGCGTTTTTAAGATCCTGTTCTTCTTCTGCAAACGTGTCATCATGATCTGTTTCACGCGGTGCGAAACCTAAATCATTCAATGTGCGTAATAAAGTTTCCGGACGGACGCGCCCTGCATCATAGTTAATGAGGACTTCCTCATGAGCGATACTAACCTGATTGTCGATGACACCGTCCAATTTCCCTAGGGCACGATCGATAGATTTCGTACAAAGGGAACAGTGCATACCCCCAACCTTCATATGAAGAGTGCTCATCACTGACCACTCCCGCTTACCTTAAATCCTAGAGACTTGATTTTTTTACTTAGGTTTTTTTCTGACACATCTCCCGACAATACTAACTCAACTTTTCCTTCTGTGTGATCAGCCTTCACATCAGCCACACCCGGAACCTGGATAAGCGCGTTTTTTACCCTTTCTTCACATCCTTCACAATGCATTCCTTTCACCTTAAAAATGTGGGTATTTTCTGCTTTCATTAGTTTCTCCTCCTTTGATTGTGTTGGGATCACAAAATCGATGACGGGACATTGATCTAAATCCCCCTGGCCCGGACATCTTTGTTGTAAATCAAGTAATAAGGTTTGAATTTTTTTCAAATCTGCCATTTTGCGTTGAACTTCATCCAACTTGTTGTTTGTAAATTGCTGAATGTCACGGTTGTCACCTTTTTCGCCGTTCATAATGTCAAGCAATGTTCGAATTTCTCGCAAGGTAAAACCTAAACTTTTCATACGCTGAATCAGCAAAATGCGATCGGAGGTTTCTACCGAATATAGCCGATAATCACTTTCCGTTCGTTCTGGTTCAGGAATGAGTCCCATCCGTTCATAGTAACGGACTCTTCCCGTCGGAATCTCACATTTTTTGGCCAATTCGCCGATTCGTAACCATGTCATCGGTATCACCTCACTTTCAGTATAAACCTTATACCATACTTTAAGGTCAATACTTTTTACATCTATTACAAAACAATTTTTCGTTTTTCCACAAAACCCTAACATTCAATCCTCAAGCGCTCGTCAGATGATTCTGTATGAGCGTTTAAGCTTTCGGGGCAGGACGTGCTTCTGCACGAAAAAGAGGAATCGCTAGCGCTGAAGCGAATAATGCAACGATACCAAACACAACAAATGCCGTCGAAATTCCCCATTGAAGAACGCCACTGAAGATAAGACTTCCCAAACCAAATCCTATAAATAGCATAAATACATTCAGTCCCATCGCGACTCCCCGATGGGGGTGTAGATCTGTTACGATCCCAGCCAACAGTGGCTGTGTCATATCATATCCGAGTGAAAGGAATGCTACCACAAAATTTATTGCAATGAGTGGTAAATCCAATGCAAATGTAATCGCGGATAATCCTGAAATAATAATACCAGCCGGTATTAACTTACTTCTTCCAAATCGGTCGGCAAGTCGTCCGATCAATGGACCGAGCAGTAAACCGGGAATGCCGTAACCGAGGATGGATAATCCAATACCCGTCTCGTTCAACCCATAATGTTGGGCAAAATAAAGACCTAGCCAGGTGAAAATTCCTGAATGAAAAATACCATTAAATAAGACATAGGAATAAGTTTGAATGCCCCTTTTGGAACCCAACAATGCTTTATACGTACCAATAAGTTTGTGGAAATCTACAGAACCCTCTTGGGGAGACTTTCTTTCCATAAGAAACCGGTAAGGGAATAGGATAAACCCTACCAATAAAGATAGAACGGCTACACCTAGAAAAAGTCCTTGCCAAGTAATCAGAGGCTCAAGCAATGCTCCGAAAGCAGAACCAAACGCCATGCCCCCGGCCATGGCACCAAAGAGCCACCCTAATGCCCTCCCCCTTTCATGGTAAGGAAACAGGTGTCCAATTAAGGCTAGGGAAATCGGAACAACCCCGGCTGCGCCAAGCCCTGTTAACAAACGGATCGTGATCATCGTTGAGACAGAATCAACCATCGCTGTTAAACCGGTTAGAAGAATAAAAGAAATCAGGGAACCAAATATCACCGGTCGCTGGCCGAAACGATCTGAAAGGACACCGTAAACGAGTGTCGCAACGCCATACGTTATAAGATAAGCCGGAACAATGAGTCCAACCATTTCTACAGAAACTCCAAAAACATCGGAAAACATTGGAATGAGTGGAGCCACCATGAAGGCTTGAAAGAAAATAAGAAACGTTGCACCAGCAAGTACCCATAACAATTGATTCTTTCGATTCCCTTTCGAATTTTTATTGACCATGTTTTTCCTCCTTCAGATCAATGAATAAACCCCTATCCCCCCTACAGGGCATTTAAAAGTACATAAAAGGTCATCATCCATTTTAAACAGACCTTCATTCCTCGTTTTATACATCCTGTCATAATTTATATTTAACCTTTAAAAACTTATAATACGAGGGGGTATAAGTAATGAAAAAATTTACATTTTCCTGCAAAGGTATCTTCACTTAAAAGAAAATAAGATAAAGAGCTGCCAAAATTAAGATAATACCGGCAATCACTTCAACGCAGCGTCCCCATTTTTTCGTAAAATCTTTTAGAAAGGCAGACGAAGAAGTTGCAACAACAGCCAATATGATGCCTTTCCCAATCGCATACGTAGCGAATAGCAGGGCGCCATGAACGGTACTTCCGGTGAATGCCACATAAGTAATAATCATAATAAAAATCGGAATCGTACAAGGAGTGATGACGAGACCAAAAGGAATACCAAGAGCAAACGCCCCCAGACCTGTTTGAGGTTTCTTCGCTTTCACTTGCACCTGCCCCGGCATCTTTAGTTTAAATACTCCTAATAGCTGTAGTCCCATCAAAATACCGACAACAGCTGGAATCCAAACATCAAGACTGTACCCAGTGAACAGCCCCATTATCGATTTACCGACAAAGGCAGCAGCGATACCGATAAAAGCCGATGTGATTATCATGCCGATTGTAAAACTCGCAGTAATCCGAAGGGCTTTACCGGTTCCTTCATCTGCATGTTTTCCCATATAGCCGCTAAACATGACTAAAATCGGCACATAACAAATACTCACGGCACTGAGTATTCCGCCTAGCAAGACTAATAAATACGAGAAAGGAGACACAGCCTCTAGTCCGGCTAATTGTTCGTAAATATAATTCAAGACTGAACCTCCTTTACATCACCGACTTGAAAGCCAACATCGATAATGCTTTGTTTGATTTCCCTGATCGTTACAACCTCTGGCTGATACACTACGGTTGCGCGATCCTGTTCAAGATTAACAAAAGAGGCTTTTACACCCATGATGTCTTTTAACGCAGATGTAACCGCAGCCTGACAGCTCATGCAGGACAAACCGAGATCGGTCAAAGCAACTTTTTTCTCCTCAGAATTGACAGAAAGAGCTGCTTCTTTTTCAGTTAAAGCTATTTGTTTACCATTGCTTAGTGTTACATATTCCGTTCTAGTCCTTTCTTTGTCAGCATCCCAATTCACAGAGGAATAAACAATCGCAACAGCAATAATGACGAATGCCGTTAATGCAATGATTTTCTTCATACTAAGGTTTCCTTAATCTTAGATCGAAGCAGTTTCTCTCTCGGAAGACTAGAAAAAGCAACTTTCCCGTCGATAACGATCGCACCGGAAGTGACAAAACCTAATGATTCAATACGTTCCGGTTCTTCCAAAGAATTAATTTCACCAAATTGTATATTCGGAAAATCTTTGAGGATGGTTTGCACACGGTCTTTTGCTGCCTCACAGCTTTTGCACCCTGGTACACCGGAAATCACAACTTCAATTTTCATTTAGTAGGCTCCTTTACTTCGAATATTTATGAAATACCTTCATGATTTCATCGTACATCCGTTCCACGGTCTCCGGATCTTCAGACCGGAGGTCCCGCGTCACGCAATTTTCAAGGTAATTTCTCATCATCAGACTGCTCACTTTACGAGTGCCTTCATATACAGAGGAAAGCTGCGTTAAAATGTCAACACATTGCCTTTGTTCATCGACCATTTTATGAATGCCATTAATCGTACCCTGTATATAATTTAAGCGCTTATGAATGTCTTCTCTTCTCTCTTCTGGAATTGGCATAGCAAATCATCTCCTTTATATTTCATGATACCATATAGGGGGGAGGGGGGTAAAAGATAAAAGTGTGACAATTTCAAAGTTCCGGTTTTTAAATCGGAATTGGAACTTAGCGGTTTTTAAATAGGTGATTTGCCGAATTCAATTAGTAGGACTATACTGAAATCAACAAATAGTACCGACTCCAGTCATTATAGGAACTTTTTTCGGAGGGATAATTGTGAAACAAAAGTGGGAAATGGATGAGTTGCTTGAACACTTTACATTCTTACCGAATGAGATGAATCTTATTGGGAATAAGTCTGGAGAAACAAGACTTGGATTCGCGTCCTTATTAAAGTTTTTTCAATATGAAGCCCGTTTTCCTGATGACAAATATGATATTCCAACCGCCATTATTCAATACATAGCCAAACAAGTTAATGTGGAACAGTCTCTGTATGCCCACTATGATTGGAACGGGCGATCCATTCGATATCATCGTGCTCAAATAAGAGATTTTTTCGGATTTCGGGAAGCGACGGTTCAAGATACAGAAGCCATCGGTGATTGGCTGGAACGGCATGTTCTTTATTATGATCACGAATTTGATCATGTTAAGGAACAAGCCTATTTGCAATTTCGTGAACGCAAGATTGAACCACCTTCTCCCAAACGCGTTGAACGCATGGTTCGATCTGCCATCAATGCTTACGAAGACAAATTTTTTCAATCGATTTATGAAAATATTCCACAATCTTCTTTAGCAAAGTTGGATGTTTTACTCGATAATATAACGATTAATGATGAACGAGATGATAATGAAGAATTATCCAACCCGGAGGATAGTCCAATGACCTTTCGAGCGTTAAAATCAGATCCTGGGCGTGTCGGACTGCAAAGTGTTTTACAGGAACTAAATAAATTACGGACAATTCGTGATTTAGATTTACCTCATGATCTTTTTAAGGGAATCCCGCAAAAAATACTTATCAAGTACCGACAACGGGTAGCGACCGAAGACCTCCGTGAAATAAGACGACATCCGGCACCCATTCGTTATACTTTACTTTCAATATTCTTTTGGCTTCGTAGCCGGGAAGTAACGGATAGTTTAGTTGATCTACTCATCCAAATTATCCACCGAATTGGCGTGCGAGCCGAAAGAAAGGTGGATAGAGAAATTTTAAACGATATAAAACGGGTTACCGGAAAATCTACCATTTTGTATAACATTGCCGATGTCGCTTTAAAAAACCCCGATGGAACGATAAAAGATGTTCTTTATCCTGTGGTTAAAGAACAGACATTCAAAGATTTGGTCAAAGAGTTTAAGCATACAGGATCAGCCTATCAAGAAAAAATCCATACTGTGATTCGATCTTCTTACAGTAGTCATTATCGGCGTATGATTCCCGAAATTCTCGATATTCTGGAGTTCCGTTCTAACAACGATAATCATCGTCCTGTTATCAATGCCTTATCCATCATTCAAGCCTATGCCGGAACCGGACAGCATTATTTTGCACTAACAGATGACACTCCCATTGAGGGTGTTATTCGCCCAAAATGGCGTGAGTTGATGATTGAACAAGATGACCATGGCAATAAACGTGTAAACCGAATCAATTACGAAATTAATGCCCTTCAAGCCCTACGGGAAAAGCTACGATGTAAGGAAATCTGGATCGTTGGAGCAGATCGCTATCGTAACCCTGATGAAGATCTCCCGCAGGATTTTGAAGAACGGCGACAAGAAAATTATGAGGCTCTTAAACAATCTTTGGATCCGGAAGTTACAATCGAAAAATTGAAACAGGACATGAAACAAGCCCTGGAAAAGTTGGACAAGGGATTGCCTAAAAATCCAAATGTGCGTGTCACAACTAAAGGCAACGGGTGGATTTCTTTATCCCCATTGGAACCTCAACAAGAACCTGCCCATTTGTCACGACTAAAGGCGGAAGTCATGCGTCGTTGGCCGATGACAAACCTGCTTGATATATTAAAAGAAGCTGACTTACGTGTGAATTTTACCGATCACTTTCAAACGACTGCTGTGCGTGAAACATTAGACCGTTCAACCATTCAGAAACGTCTTATTCTATCCTTGTATGGTCTCGGAACCAATACTGGATTAAAGCGAGTCTCATCCGGAAATTATGGAGAGAGCTTTAAAAACTTATTATACATCCGTAGAAAGTTTATTCATAAAGATAATTTACAAAAAGCCATAGCTGAAGTGGTGAATGCCATTTTAAACAACCGAATACAAGAAATTTGGGGAGAAGGAACAACGTCATGTGCTTCAGATGCGAAAAAATTTGGTGCTTGGGATCAAAACTTGATGACAGAATGGCACATTCGTTACCGCGGGCGTGGCGTTATGATTTATTGGCACGTGGAGAAAAATTCGACCTGTATCTATTCGCAATTAAAATCCTGTTCATCATCAGAGGTTGCTGCCATGATTGAAGGTGTCCTTCGTCATTGTACAAACATGGATGTCGAGAAAAACTATGTGGATACGCATGGGCAAAGTGAGATAGGTTTTGCCTTTTGTCATCTACTGGGTTTTCGGCTTATGCCTCGACTAAAATCAATCCATAGACAAAAATTATACCGCCCTGAACCCGGCATGAAGGAAGCATGTCCAAATCTCCAACCGATTTTGACCCGATCTATCAATTGGGATTTGATTCGACAACAGTACGATCAAATGATTAAATATGCGACGGCTCTCCGATTAGGAACTGCTGATACGGAAGCCATCTTAAAACGTTTTACGCGAAATAATCTCAAACACCCTACCTATCAAGCCTTAGCTGAATTAGGAAAGGTGATTAAAACCATTTTTCTTTGTGAATATTTAAATTCAGAACAGATTCGTCGAGAAATTCATGAAGGTTTGAATGTCGTCGAGAACTGGAATTCAGCCAACAGCTTTATTTTTTATGGAAAAGGCGGTGAAATTTCTACAAATCGGTTGGAGGATCAAGAGATCGGTGTTTTATCCCTTCATTTGTTGCAAAATTGTTTGGTTTATATTAACACCCTAATGATTCAAGAGGTATTATCGGAACAAAAGTGGTTTGATATGATGGAGACGGAAGATTTACGTGCACTAACTCCACTGGTTTACAGTCATGTCAATCCATATGGAACCTTCGAGTTAAACATGGATGAGAGACTTCATATTTAGGGGGACATCAATATGACAGAAACAAGAACACCTGCAAAAAAGAAAGCAAAACAATTAGCGAAATATCTTCGCGGTGAACGACCAGATTATGATTATTTGAAACGTGTATTTCAATACTTAAGGGAAGATTTAGAAGTAGAGGTAACTAAGAAACCCAAAAAGCTTCCATATGTACCAACTGAAGAGGAATTAAAGCAATATTATAATTTAGTTTGGAATGGGAAGAATTTTCGCCATATTATAATCATCAAAACCTTTCTTTACACTGGTGTTCGTGTAAGTGAGCTAATTAATATTGAACTTACAGATGTTGATTTATCGAGTTGTCAAATTCGCATAAATAAAGGAAAAGGTGACAAGGATCGAATTGTCCCTTTCCCGCAGTCATTCAGAGAATTGCTTGCCATGCATATGGAAACCATGCGAAAAGAAAACGCACGTTATCTTTTTGAATCTAATTGGAAGAAAAAATATACTGACCGTGGCGTACGAAAAATTTTAGCCAAATATTCGGAGGAGGCAGGGTTGTCGCAATCTTTGTCTCCTCACAGGCTACGCCATTTTTTATTAACTTGGTTAAAAAAACAAGGGATTGGTGATGCTTTCATTCAACCATATAGTGGTCATGAAAGCCGAAAGTCTCTTGAATTATATTCAAGGTTAGCATTATCAGAGGCTCAAGATAAATATAATGAGGTCATTGACAAATTCCCATTATAATTCGTCTACTTTGCACCTGGTGACAGCTTCGCTGGTACTACCCCATGTAAGCAAAAGGACTTCCTAAAGAAAGTCCCTCCGCATTGATTTCAATATTCAAATACCCCGTCTCAAGCTTCTTTCTGTTGCTTTTCATTGTTCTCACTTGCTGATTCGCAGCAACTTTCATTTTCCGTTGATTTGACTTCCTCAATTTCAATACTGCAGCAATCGGGTTTAGAGAACAACTTTTTAAATCCAGATTTTTTCTCTGTCATGAATGTCACCCCCTTTAAAGGATAATGCCACTAAAATATGGCATTAATGATAAGACCGGCTCCCGTAGCTACAATTAAAACAGTTGCAATGAATGCCACCAAAAATTTCTTTTTAAATAATTTGGATAACATAACAACTTCCGGAATACTTGCGCCTGCACCACCGATAACCAATGCAATAACCGTTCCCATTGACATTCCTTTTGATATAAGAGCTTCTGCAATAGGTAACATCGTTTCAGGGCGAATATACATGGGAATACCAATAACAGCTGCAATTATTACGGAGAATAATCCATCACCACTGGCGTATTCTGTGATAAAATCGGCAGGAATAAATCCGTAAATAAATGCGCCAAAAAACACCCCTATAAATAAGTAGGGAAGCATTGGATAAAGGAATGCCCATGCATCATTGAGGGCTTGCTTCATTTTAGACCCTTGGTTATTACTGAAGAAGCCATCTCCTTTAACCATCACACCTTTATAGGTTTCTGCCAAATGAAATTTTGAAAATACAAGCCCTGCTACAATACTGAAAATACTAAGAACGATAAAATACACAAGTGCAATTTTCCATCCCAAGAGTACCCAAAGCATGAAAATCATAACCGGGTTCATTAATGGCGAAGCAATGAGGAAACTCATTGAAGGGCCAAATGGTACCTTTGAATTCAACAATCCCGCGAGTATAGGAATTGTTGAGCAGGAACAAAAGGGTGTAACGGCACCAAAGAATGTTCCAAGTATATAATTCACGGCTTTGTTTGGCCGGTTTAAGAATCGTTTAATTTTTTCCTCTGATACCACCTGTTGAATGAAACTCACAATGAAACTAACGACAATAAATAAAGCGAGCAATTCAGCAGATAGCATAAGAAATGTTTTTATAAATTCTATAATGGAATCTGCCATTAGTATAACTCCTTCCCCCATAATTAATCAACTTTTTTTGATAAATTAATCAGTTTTTTTTGATTTAATAAGCATAGTAGATACCTGTTAAAAAATCTTACAACAAGTATCTTTAGATAAAACAACCTGTATTTGTTCTTCATTAATTCGATAGTAATTCCAAGTGCCATGTTTTTCAGGTATAAGTATATTGGCATCAACTAATTTCTTCAGGTGATA
>DATGUH010000084.1:0-12632 GCA_035301445.1 Pseudogracilibacillus sp.
TTGTTTCAAAGTTTGAACAGCATTGATCAATTCAGGCATGTTTTCTGGATTGCCCGGTCCGTTAGATAACATAATTCCATCTGGTTTAAATCGTTCCATTTCTTCTGTTTCGCAATTATATGGAACGACTGTTATATGACAACCACAAGAGGTTAGTTCATGCAGCATGCTTTGTTTCACACCTAAATCTATGACTACAATGCGCTTCCCATGTCCAGGAATAATGTAGGGCTTAGAAATGGACACTTTTTCTAACATATCCATCTCATTGCTATCATTTAGGAAAGCATTCGAATGAAGTGCTTCATCAGCATCCAACATTTTTCCTTTCATTACCCCTTCTTCACGAATTAATTTCGTTAATTGTCTTGTATCAATACCGCTGATTCCTGGTATATTATGTCTTTTCAAATACGTATCTACATTCTCTTCGCTACGGAAATTACTAGGTACATCATATAATTCATGAACGATTAGACCATCGATTGCCGGTGAAATAGCTTCAAAGTCATCACGATTAACACCATAAGCACCAATAGTTGGAAAAGTAGTTACAACAATCTTCCCTGTATAAGAAGGATCTGTCATCATCTCCTGATAGCCACTCATACCTGTGAAAAATATAACTTCTCTTGCGTCTCGTACATTTCCACCGAATGCTTCTCCTATAAATTCTGTTCCATTCTCCAAGACGAGTTTTCTTTTAGTCATTTGCTTTCACCTCATATACGACATTTCCTTCCATGATGGTCGTAACTGGAATACCGCTCACTTCCCAGCCATGAAAAGGGGTGTTTTTCCCTTTTGAGTAAAACGTTTCTTTATCTATTATCTCTGTTCTATCTAGGTCAATTAATGTTAAATCCGCTATGGCACCCTCTTGTAACACTCCATACGGAAGTCCAAATACTTCAGCTGGTTGCCTAGTCATTCTTTCTACAAGTTGCTGTAACGTCATTTTGTCTGTTTTTACTAAATGGGTATATAATAACGGAAATGCAGTTTCCAAACCAACAATACCGAATGGTGCTTTCAACATTCCTTGTGCTTTTTCATCTGCTGCATGTGGTGCATGATCTGTCGCAATAAAATCAATTGTGCCATCTAATAAGCCTTCCATTAATGCATCCCGGTCAGCCTTACTTCTAAGTGGCGGATTCATTTTTAGATTTGGATCATCTGATTGTATGTCGTCCTCTGTTAACAATAAGTGGTGCGGTGTTACTTCGGCTGTTACATGAATGCCTGCTTTTTTAGCATCCCGGATGACTCTGACAGATTCTTTCGTACTGACATGACAAACATGATAATGACATCCTGCAGTTTCAGCTAGCAATACATCACGTGCAATTTGAACAGATTCACATGCATTAAAAATTCCCGGCAAGTCTAGTCGTTGGCTCACTTCACCTTTATGTACTACACCGCCATATAAAATCGAATTATCTTCACAATGTGCAACAATCGCCTTATTTTGTTTAGCAGCTTCTTGCATCGCTTCTAACATTTGTCCAGCAGTTTGAATGCCAACCCCGTCATCCGTAAAAGCAAATACTGTTTCCTTACTGATTGCCGTAATGTCAGACCGTTCTGTTCCACTAAGCCCTTTCGTAATCGATGCATACGGTAGTACGCGAATTAGTGCATCTTCTGCTATTTTTTCATTCAAACGTCTTACTTGCTCAGGATGATCTGGTACTGGGTTTGTATTCGGCATCGCACATACAGTTGTAAATCCACCTCTTGCCGCAGCTTCCGTACCTGTTTTAATGGTCTCTTTATGTTCACCGCCTGGTTCTCGTAAGTGAATATGAACATCGATAAAACCAGGTGTGAGCAATTTACCTTCACAATTAATCGTCTTATCAGCTGGTTCATCAACCTTTGTTGCAATTGCTTTTATTTTCTTATCCTCAATTAGCACATCGCATGTCTGTAATTGATTGTTTAGTATTTGCTTCGCATTTTGTAATTTGATCTTCATTGATAAGCCCCCATCTTAATAATTGTGTAGTGATGACTGCCATTCTCACATAAATGCCATGATTCATTTGCCTGAAGATTCTTGAACGTTCGCATTCCACTAAATCAGAATCGATTTCAACACCACGATTTACAGGTGCTGGATGCATAATAATTGCTTTGTCTTTCATCTGTGCTTCTCTTTCTCTTGTTAGGCCAAATTGTTCTAAATAATGATCTTGTTCAGCTTGATTGGTTTCGTGTCGCTCATTTTGTACGCGCAGTAACATAAGCACATCTGCTGTTTCAGCTGCTTCATCCATTGAAACATATGGATATTGGAGCGTTTCATCCTTATATACCTGTGGTGCAGAAAAATAAACTTCAGCTCCTAAACGACTCAAAATATCTGCATTGGATTTTGCCACTCTGCTATGTTTAATATCTCCAGCAATGACAACCTTTAAGTGATCAAAGTGCCCAAATTCCTCATAAATAGTACAAGCATCAAGCAGACTTTGTGTCGGGTGATCCTTTTTTCCTGCCCCTGCATTGACAATCGGTATATGGAGTGATTCTTTGAGTGCTTCTGCCCACTGATCATCTTCATGACGAATCACGATCACATCTGCTCCAATTGCTTCAAAAGTTTTTGCAGTGTCATATAATGTTTCACCTTTTTGGACACTAGAGGTTGTTGTGCTTAAATCGAGTACTTCCATGCCTAACTTCTTCTCTGCTACCGTAAAACTCATTTTTGTTCTTGTGCTCGGTTCAAAGAAAAGATTAGCTGCGAATAATTGTTTTTGAAATGTAATTGATTGATTTCTTAGTTTCACAGAAAGTTGTAATATATCCATAATTTCTTGTTTGGACATTTCCTCAACAGATATCATGTGTTTCAATGGTAGCACCCCTTGTTTTATATTAAAAAAGCCTTTTTCACAAAAAGGTTGCGAAAAAGGCATGCGTCAATCTAATAGCATGAACAATCTAATTAGCAACCTTCTAAATTTCACGGAATTTAGTTAAAGGTCATTTATTTTCTTTTTTGATAAATACAAACTTCTTCTGTTTCATCTAATTCACTCAAAGCGACCATAATGACTTCTTCTCTTGAGGTCGGAATATTTTTTCCAACATAGTCTGCTCTAATAGGCAATTCTCTGTGCCCTCTATCTATTAATACAGCAAGTTGAATTTGGGAAGGACGATCTATATCCATCAAAGCATCCATCGCTGCTCTTACAGTTCTACCAGTGTATAGAACATCATCAACTAATATAGCAGTCTTATCTTTAATTACGGCTGAAATGTCCGCTTTATTCAGTGTTGGCTCAGCAGTCACTTCTTCGAGATCATCACGATATAAAGTAATATCAAGTTCACCAAATGGAACTTCAATATGTTCAATCTGATAAATTTTTTCTTGTAATCTTTTTGCCAATGGTAAACCTCGTGTTTTGATACCGATTAATACGAGGTCTTCTCCACCTTTATTTCGCTCAACAATTTCGTGTGCAATTCTAGTCAAAGCTCTGTTAATCGCTGATTCATCAAGTACGATTGTTTTTTTATCCATTCTATCCCTCCATAAAATAGACATAAAAAATCCTTTTACCCATTGTGAGGATAAAAGGATATAAATACATACAGAAATACATATATATTGTCCGTTTCCTTTTTAGCCTCACAGGACTATATTAAAGGTCTTCTTCATTACTTGCTCATTTCTAACTTTAACATAAATATAAGTTACTCCTTGCAGGAGTTTTAAGTTGTTATTATTATTTCAAAGTATCGACTAATTGTCAAGCAGAGTTATCAAACATATCTGTTTCAAAGATAGTTTTTTAAACCGAATATATTTAACATTTTAAATTTGACGTCATTTTTCGCCCAAAAAAGTTCAATAATGATATTCTTTCAACAAACATTTAATTCAATTTTTGTAGCAGGGCATTGAAATCTGCAGGCCTGTTTATTTCAAAAGTCATTGGTTCTTGGGTGATAGGGTGAATGAAACCAAGCCTTTTCGCAAAGAGTGCTTGGCCGTTTATAAGTTTTGATTTTTTTCGAACATACAAAGAGTCACCAACAACTGGATGGTTGATATATTTCATGTGAACCCTTATTTGATGTGTACGTCCTGTTTTCAGCTCGCATTCAACATGTGTATATTCCTGATAATGTTTGATGACTCGAAAATGTGTTTCAGCAAATTTTCCATCATCAACTACAGCCATTTGCAAACGATTTTTTGGATTTCTTCCTATTGGAGCTTTAATAACACCTTGCTCATGTTGCATGCTGCCATATACAACTGCTTCATATACACGTTTAATTTTTCGATTCTTAAATTGTGCCTTTAAATGATCATGTACTTCGTTATTTTTGGCTACTAATAAAAGTCCGCTTGTATCTTTATCTAATCGATGAACAATACCAGGCCTATCTTCTCCACTTATATCTGATAAGTGTGATGAATGGTACATGATTGCATTAACGAGCGTCCCATTTAATACTTGGGTAGTTGGATGGACCAGCATTCCCTTCGGCTTGTTGATTACGATAAGATCCTCATCTTCATAGACAATGTCAAGTGGTATATTTTCAGGTAATATCGCTTGTTTTTCCTCCACTGGGAGTACCCATGAAACAATTTCCCCCTGTAAACATATATGGTTTGGTTTTTTATGTTGCCTGTCAATTGTAATATATCCCGCTTTGATCCATTTTTGGATTGTTTGCCTGGAAGTATCGGAAATATGTGACATCATTACCTTATCTAATCTATTTCCAGCCTCGTCTATGTTAATAGTATGTATGTTCACGCTTCTTTTTCACCCTTTTTACGTCTTTCATCTATAATAGTTGCTATAATGACCAACACTACGCCAATCGTGAGTGCAGAATCCGCAATATTAAATATAGGAAAATCATATCGTATAATCATTACATCCAAGAAATCAACAACCTCTTTACGAATGAGCCGGTCTATAAAATTTCCTATTGCGCCACCTAATAAAAGCCCTAATGCAATTGCTAACAACGGAAAATTCTTTGCATACTTTTGCATATAATAAATGATTCCAGCAACAACGATAAATGTTACAATATAAAAGAAAATAAATTGATTTTCTAAAATTCCCCATGCCGCCCCGGAGTTTCGGTGTGACGTAATAAAAAATAACTCAGGGATAATCGGGATTTTTTCATATAAATCCATTTTTGTGACAACTAAGTACTTTGTCCATTGATCCAATATAATAATAAACACGGCTAAACCATAAAAACGTATCACATTTTCGCCTACTCTCAATTTTTAATTTATCTTTAAAAAAGCCCCTCCCGAGTAGGGAAGGACTATCATTATTCATTATACAAGATGACTATAGTAATTTTCCACTACTTCACTACATCTTGCACAGAGTGTAGGATGTGCAGTATTTTCCCCAATCGTGTGGGAGAAGGTCCAGCATCGATCACACTTCTCACCTTCATGTTTTGCCACTGCAATATCAACATAATTATATGCTTTTGTGTTATCTGCTTCTTTAGCAATCTCAGCCTCTGAAACAATCAACATTTGATGTAAATGTGGTATGGACTCTAATACTTCCTTCGTTTCCGTATCTTTAGGAACAATTGTCAACTTTGCTTCTAATGGCTTACCTATCACTTTTTCATTTCTCGCTTCTTCCAGTGCTTTTAAAACATCACTACGCACTTTCATGAAGTGATCCCATTTCGTTAACTTTTCTTGATCGAAACTAGCTACTTCATGAAACGCTGGCATGTCAGTCAATTGCACATATTCGTTGTCCGTGCCAGGAATTTGTTCCCACACTTCTTCAGCCGTGTGAGGAATGATTGGTGCAAGTAATTTCACCAATGAGACAAGTGTTTCGTAATAAACTGTTTGAATGCTACGGCGACGTGGATGATCCTCATGTTCAATGTAAAGAATATCCTTTGCAAAATCGAGATAAAATGCACTTAAATCCCCAGCAATGAAATTATGAATTTCTTGAGATACATCTGCAAAATCATATGCATCATAATTCTTACGCACATTTTCAATAATTTGTTGGAGACGCACAAGCATGTATTGATCTACTTCTTCTAGGTTCGCTTCACTTACTGTATGCTTTTCAGGGTCAAAATCATTCAAGTTCCCCAACATGAATCGAAATGTATTACGGATTTTACGATAACTCTCAGAAATTTGTTTCAAAATTTCTTGAGAGATTCTAACATCTGCCTGATAGTCAACAGAAGAAACCCATAAACGTAAAATATCCGTACCAAGCTGTTTCTGAACGTTAGAAGGTACCATGACATTACCAAGGGATTTACTCATCTTACGTCCTTCACCATCCAAAACAAATCCATGAGTGAGCACACTCTTATAAGGGGCTTTACCAGTCACTGCAACAGCAGTAGATAGTGATGAGTTAAACCATCCACGATACTGGTCGCTTCCTTCCAAATACATATCAGCAGGTCGATGATGATCTTCACGATTCATAAGTACCGCTTCATGTGAAGAACCAGAATCGAACCACACATCCATGATGTCTACTTCTTTGGTAAACGTATTATTCGGACTGTGTTCTGAAGTAAAACCTTCTGGTAGTAATTCTTTTGCTTCACGCTCAAACCAAATATTCGAACCGTGTTCACGAAATAGCTCTGAAACATGTTTAATCGTTTCATCTGTAATAATTGGCGTTCCATCTTCTCCATAAAAAACTGGAATTGGTACACCCCAAGTACGTTGTCTAGAAATACACCAGTCTTCCCGATCACGCACCATATTATATAGTCTAGTTTCTCCCCAGTGTGGATGCCATTCCACCTCTTTAATTTCGGCTAGAATGTCTTTTCGAAAATCTTTAATAGACGCAAACCATTGAGATGTAGCTCGGAAAATAGTCGGTTTTTTTGTTCTCCAATCATGTGGATAGGAGTGAGTAATAAATTTCAAATATAGAAGCGTCCCAGATTCATCAAGTTTTTCAGTCACTACTTTGTTGGCTTCATCGTAGAACAAACCAGTAAAACCAGGTGCCTCCTCTGTAAAATATCCCTTTTCATCTACAGGACAAAATCCTTCGATACCATAATCCTTAGCAACGTAAAAGTCATCTTCCCCATGACCAGGTGCAGTATGAACACATCCAGTTCCTGCTTCAGTTGTAACATGTGTACCTAGCATTACAACAATATCCCGGTCATAGAATGGGTGTTTTGCAACAATGTTATCTGCTTTTCTTCCCATAAATGATTGAACGACTTTTACATCTTCCCATTTTAATTCTTCTTCTAATGCCTCTACAAGATCGTGAGCAACAACATATTTTTCATCCCCAACTTGCACTACATCATATTCAAGATCAGGATGTAAACTAACACCCATCGATGCAGGAATCGTCCATGGTGTTGTTGTCCAAATAATAAACTTCGTGCCTTTTTCCAGTAGGTCGTTATCTTGCTCCACTTCATAAGTCACATAAATAGATGGAGAGCGTTTATCCTTATATTCAATTTCAGCTTCTGCTAATGCAGACTCAGATGATGGTGACCAGAAAACAGGTTTTAATCCTTTATAGATATAACCTTTCTTGGCCATTTCACCGAAAACTTTAATTTGTGCTGCTTCATAATCTTTCGTTAATGTAATATACGGATTATCCCAATCTCCACGTGCTCCGAGAGATTTAAATTCACTTCTTTGTTGGTCTAATTGTTTTAACGCATAATCTGCACACATTTGTCTAAATTCAGCGACAGGAATATTTTTGCGGTTAATTTTCTTCTTTTTTGTCAGTGATGTTTCAATAGGCAAACCATGTGTATCCCAGCCAGGAACATACGGCACATGGTAACCAGCCATTGATTTATAACGAGTTATAAAATCTTTTAAGATCTGATTCAGCGCATGCCCAATATGCAAGCTTCCATTGGCATATGGCGGCCCATCATGGAGTAGAAATAATGGTCTACCTTTTGTTCTCTCCAGTGACTTTTCGTACAAATTTGCCTCTTCCCAACCTTCTCTTCGCACTGGTTCTTTATTCGGTAAATTTCCACGCATAGGAAAAGCTGTTTTAGGCATCAGTAAAGTATCTTTATAATTCATATAATCTATTTCCTCCTTATGATCCTTATCTAGTTCGTTAAATGTTTCATCAGTTACGCATCGCAATTAAATATATATGATAATAAAAAATCCCTCTAATCCCTAAAGGGACGAGGAATCTCGCGGTACCACCCTTATTTTTTCAAATAAATGTCATGTCACTCTCATCCATATAACGTAGTGGTAACGTCCAATCCTACTTCATTCAAACTGGAAATTCAGGAATGATTTCTAAAAGTTGCACTGGAACAGGCTCTCACCATCCCTGCTTCGCTACACCAGTTCTTGTCTTTTATACTGTTTCCATCATTATAGATATCTTTATTCAAATGCACCAACATTATTTTATATATGAATATATTATAGCACATTATGTATGATTCAATACAATAAAACTACTTCTTTTAAATTGTCACTCTGCAGCTTCTTCTTCATTAATTTCTAAGAATTTATTCCAATCGTCGTTATTAACCATATCTAGTTGAGCTTCAATCAACATTTTTAAACGTGTCCGGAATACATTCGATTGTCTTTTCATTTCTTCTGTTTCATATGCTATCTTTCTGGATTCACTAAGCGCATCATTTACAATTCTATCCGCATTTTTCTCTGCTTCTTTTTTGATTAATTGCGCCTCTTTTCGAGCATTTGCTTTAAGTTCTTCAGAAGTTTCTTGAGCAACAACTATCGATTTATTTAAAGTTTCTTCTATATCTGCATAATGTTCCATTTGCTCTTGCATTTCTTTTAAATTTTTGTTTAGTTCCTTGTTTTTCCGGATGGTTATCTCATAATCTTTTTTCACCTGATCAAGGAATTCATTTACCTCATCTACATTAAACCCCCGAATTCCGCGGGTAAATTCTTTATTATGAATATCCAGTGGCGATAGTACCAAGGAAACACCTCCTAGCTTCTATTTCCATTGCTTTTCTATTTATTATATACATGAGGCGCTATAGATTCAATCTTTTTTCATACATTCTGTTACTTTTCTTCTAGTCGAGCGGATGTTATTTTTCGTTTATCTTTTCTAGTAGTTCCACCAAGATAGAGAAATTTACTACGTCCATAACCTTTTACAGAAATTAAATCTCCCTCTAGCAGTAATGTTGACGGATCATCCACTTTGGTAAAATTCACTTTTACCTTTTGTTGTTTAATAAGTGTTGCAGCAAGAGATCTTGGTATTTTATAAATCTCTTTTATCAGCACATCTAATCGAAGCGAGGAAACTGTATGTTGACGTTCCAACCAATTTTCTGCTGACTCAATTCTTTCTTCATAAGACTTAGATTGTAATTTCACAGTGGATTGTTTCACTTGAGTAAGATTCATCTGCACATATGAAGCCATTTCTCTGTTTATAAAAAACTGAAAGATACCATCCCTCACCGATATATCCCCAAGCGTTTTCCGCTCAATTCCTAGAGACATTAATGAGCCTAAAATATCACGATGTCTTATGGATACAAATTTACTCGGATAGCTCGCCTCCAGCAAAGTCACGCCAAACATTTCTTCTGTAACTGTTTCATAAATAGGAGCAATACATCCCCTTTTACGTTCACTACCCTCATACCCACCAAAAAAAGCATATTTCACCTCATCATGTTGGGTTCCAATCAAACTAGCTATAATTGCTTGCTCTCTTGGATCAAGGAAATCTGTCACATATGGTGTATACGTTCTCTCCACATTATCCACCCATGACAATACAGCGTCAACAAATGGATGTTCAAATTTACGAAAATGTTGATAGATACCCATTTTCAACTAAACATTTCCATTATTGTAATAAGTCCTAATGGCACCATTTGTAATGCAAAGATAGCTACAATTGGTGAAATATCAATCATGCCAATTGGTGGAATAATTTTACGAAATTGTTCTAAATACGGCTCACATATTCTCGCCAGAAAGTAACCAAATTGTGATTCACGAGCTCCTGGAAACCATGACATCATAATATAAATAAAAAGCACAAACGAGTAAATTTGAATAGCTGATTGCAACAGCGGTATAATTTGATACATTACTTCTTACCATCCCTTTTCAAAAATCTGCCTCTTCCATATTTAATTCGGATATTGTGCCGGATACATCAATATTATCCGGGGTGCATAAAAATGTTCCAGCACCAAGCTTTTGAATATCCCCTTTTACAGCATATACCGTCCCGCTTAAAAAGTCTACAATTCTTTTTGCCTGTGAGTGATCAACACGTTGCATATTAATAACAACTGCTCTTTTATTCAATAGATTATCCGCAATTTCCTGAACTTCATTGTAAGAGGTTGGTTCACAAAGCATCACTTTAGAGACCGGCTGTTGGATTGCAGATAAATTGACAACATTTTTGCCCTTTTCTTTTTTAGTAGATGGCTGTGCTTGGGTAGAGGGATCTTCCGTATATTCCTCCACGTATTCATATTCTTCTTCCATGTTAAAAAAGTTCTTAAATTTATCTTTCATACTCATTGTTACCGCCTCCTTTTTAACTATTTCCGACAAGTACCGAGCCGAGTCTTATATGTGTTGCTCCTTCTTCAATAGCAATTTCATAATCATTACTCATTCCCATAGATAAATCATGACAAGGAGCATGGGCATAATTCTTAGCTTGAATCTCATCTCTAAGTTCACGTAACTGTCTAAATACATTTCTTATTTGCTCTTCATCATCTACGTGAGGAGCCATCGTCATCAAGCCCTTAATACGCACATTTTTATAATCTGATAAAGACTCAATAAATGGTAGTACTGCATCTTTAGTCAAACCATGCTTCGTTTCCTCACCACTTATATTAACCTGAACAAAACAATCCATTGGTTTTTCAACCCGTTTATTAATCTGCTTCGCCACTGACATTCTATCTAGTGAATGAATCGAAGTTACTTTATCAATAACATCTTTTACTTTACGAGATTGTAATGTTCCTATGAAATGCCATGTTGCCCCGTCTTCAATTTCTTCGTATTTATGTTGTAACTCTTCCGCACGGTTTTCTCCAAGATCAATAATACCTGCATCTAAAAGTTCCTTTGTTCTCTCTATTGTAACATATTTCGTCACACCGATAACGGTAATATCTTCTCGTTTTCGATTGGATCTTTCACACGCTTTTATTAACGTCTCTTCAATCTCTTCTAAATGTGTTTGAACCGTCGTCATTTTATTCTTCTCTCCTAAAAAAATAATGCTGCTTTCATTTTACCATATTTCAGAAAATCTTCATTCATTCTGTTGTGATTTTTGTTCTATTGACGGTTTTTCTTTATTTTCATCGTTTATAAGTACGATATCCGCGCCGATTGTCACAATTTGTTGCCAATTTATTTTTATTTCCTCAGGTTTCTGAAAAAGCCCCGCACCTTTCCCATTTCTTTCTAAAACAATAATATATTGAATCTGTCCACTATTATCATCAATATCTAGATCCATCATTTGTCCAAGACGCTTACCGTTATGAACCATCACTACATCTTTCATCTGTAATTCTGTCCATGTTATCATTATAAAATCACCACCCCTTACTCTATGTATATGATGTAAACACAATTTAAAACAAAAAAAAGAAATGGAGCAAGTTCCCCATTTCTACTCAAACATTTCAGTATTCATTTGACTTATGGCTGCTTTTTCTAACCTTGATACTTGTGCTTGAGAAATCCCAATTTCATCTGCCACTTCCATTTGTGTTTTTCCTTGAAAAAACCGCTTATTTAATATTGATTTTTCTCTTCCTTTTAATCGATACATCCCTTCTTTAATAGATAAATGATCATCCCATTTTTCATCTGAATCACTGTCATCACTGACTTGATCCATTACAAAAATAGGATCACCACCATCATTGTAAATCGGTTCAAATAATGAAACAGGATCTTGTATAGCATCTATTGCAAATACGATATCTTCCTGAGGTATGTCCATTTTTTCAGCAATTTGTTTCGGTGTAGGCTCTTTCTGTGTTTCTGCAATTAATTTTTCTCTTACTTGTAATGCTTTATAAGCAGTATCACGGAGTGACCTCGACACCCGAATTGGATTATTATCACGCAAATACCGTTTTATTTCTCCAATAATCATCGGCACCGCATAAGTTGAAAATCGTACATTATGTTTTAAGTCAAAATTATCAATCGACTTCATGAGACCAATACATCCTACTTGAAATAAATCATTTACATTCTCACCCCGATTATTAAAACGCTTGATAACACTAAGTACTAAACGTAAATTTCCATTCACCAATGTCTCTCTTGCAGTTGAAGCATCATTATCCTCTTGAATTTGTCTGAATAATTTACGCATTTCGTCATTCTTTAGTACGGGCAGTTTGGATGTATCTACACCGCTAATCTCTACTTTATGTCTGAGCATTCCCTATTACCCTCCCAGTGATGTCAAACTTATCAAGTGTAAGTATCTCCTTGGGAGAAATTTTTATGCATAATCAACGATGACTTTCCATAGAGATTTGTATCGGTTATTACGTCATCACAAGTAGTTCAGCAGTTT
>DATGUH010000085.1:0-4248 GCA_035301445.1 Pseudogracilibacillus sp.
TTGTTGTCGGCTGATGAATTTTATTTATTTTCCCACCTATAAGAATATCTTGTAATTCATGGTTAACTTCAAGGGTCACAATCCCGTCAAATGGCATATTACTTCACCTCTCTCGTTATTATAGCATTAAAATTACTTCACGTGCATACATATTGTACAAGCATAAAAACAGGTGGGGATATAGCAGTGAAATGGTATCAGCTTGAATCACATATAATTGAAAATCGACTTAGTGTAAAGCATGAAAAAGGGTTAACAAATCAGTTGGCAATGCAGCGTTTAAAACAATATGGTGTCAACAAATTAAAAACAGCTGAAAAAGAATCACTATGGGTGCTGTTCATGAAACAATTCCAGGACTTTATGGTAATTATTTTACTAGCAGCAACATTAATTGCTGGCATGCTAGGAGAATTTATTGATGCTACAGCAATCATGGTTATTGTGATTATTAATGGGTGTATTGGTTTTTTTCAAGAACAAAAAGCAGAAAAATCACTTGATAAATTACGAGAACTAGCCGCCCCTAAAACGCGAGTGTTCCGGGAAGGGCAATGGAAAACGATACCTGCTGAAGATGTTGTCATTGGTGATATTGTGCGCATTAAAACGGGAGATCGCGTCCCTGCAGATATTCGCATCTTTAATGAAAATAGTTTGGAAATAGAAGAATCTGCTCTTACAGGTGAATCTTATCCTGTTAGGAAACAATCCAAACCAATTCACAAAAGTGAGGTTGCTATACAAGATCAGAAAAATATGGCTTTTAAAGGGACCATTGTTACAAAAGGAAATGCTACAGGAGCAATTGTTCAAACAGGAATGAATACAGCACTCGGTCAAATAGCTTCTCTTCTTGATAGTACTGAAAAAAAGTTAACACCACTCGAACTCAAGTTAATGGAACTTGGAAAGATTTTAATTTATATTGTACTTTTATTAACAGCCGCGACAGTATTTATCGGTATTTTTCATGGAGAACCTATATATGATATGTTTCTTGCAGGTGTTTCACTTGCCGTTGCAGTTATTCCGGAAGGATTGCCTGCAATTGTGACTGTCGCCTTATCTCTTGGCGTACAAAGAATGATAAAACGACGAGCAGTTGTACGTAAATTAAATGCAGTTGAAACTTTAGGTTGTGCATCAATCATTTGTACAGATAAAACCGGCACAATTACAGAAAATAAAATGACTGTAAAAGGAATGTATGTCAATAACCAATTTGTTACGGTTTCGGGAGACGGATATTCAACTGGAGGAAATTTTACTACCGGTAAAAGTAAATTAACAAGAAAAAATGCTCCGCATCTTGAACAAATGCTATTGTATGGCACAGTATGTAATGATGCTCAATTATACGTGAGAAAGGGTCATTATGTTGTCGACGGTGATCCTACAGACGGAGCATTACTTATTGCAGCACGTAAGTTTGGTATCAGTCATATCGATAGCTCGAAAATGAAGGTTATAAAACAATTTCCCTTTGATGCAATTAATAAAAGAATTAGTGCCATTGTTGAGGACGAAAATAAACGTAGATTTTTGGTTGCTAAAGGTGCGCCGGAAATGATTGTATCTAGATGCAGCCATATACAAGAGAATAAATCTACTAATCTTTTACAAAAACCAGATCAATTATTAGAACAAGCTAACGATATGGCAACTCAAGCATTTAGAACAATTGCTATAGCTGTAAAACCTTTACAAAAAACAAATAGTGAAAATCGAAACGACCTGGAAAAAGAAATGACCTTTATCGGCTTTTATGGTCTGATTGACCCGCCAAGAAAAGAAGTAACGAAAGCGGTAGAAGAGTGTAGACAAGCTGGAATCAAAACAGTAATGATTACTGGTGATCATAAACAGACAGCTGCTGCAATTGCAAAGGATGTAGGGCTTGCAAAAGAGCACCCTGTCATCATGGAAGGTCATGAATTAAATCAAATGAGTGTAAAAGAATTAAGCCAAGTAATTGAACAAGTGACTGTTTTTGCGAGGGTGACCCCTGAACATAAATTAAAAATTGTAAAGGCCTTTCAATCTAAGGGGCATATTGTTGCAATGACGGGAGACGGAGTGAATGATGCCCCAGCTATTAAAGCAAGTGATATTGGAATTAGTATGGGAATGACAGGAACCGATGTAACAAAAGAAGCATCTTCCCTCATTTTGATGGATGATAATTTTAATACAATTAAAGAAGCCATTAAAGAGGGCCGCAATATCTATGAAAATATTCGTAAATTTATTCGCTATTTACTTACTTCTAATGTCGGTGAAATTTTTGTTATGCTAGCTGCTATGTTGATGTCTCTACCTCTACCACTCATTCCTGTACAAATTTTATGGGTGAATCTTGTCACAGACGGTTTTCCGGCACTTGCATTAGGTCTTGATACGCCAAAAGAGAATGCTATGAAAGAGAAACCCCGTTCGCCAAAGGAAGGTATATTTGCTCGAGGTCTTGGTTTTAAAATATTAAGTCGGGGCTTATTAATTGGCATCGTCTCTCTAGCTGCGTTTATGATTAGTTATGATGGCCAATCTGCCAACTTAGAATATGCTAGAACGATTACATTTACCACACTTGTACTTGCGCAACTTATCCATGTATTTGATTGCAGGGCGGACGGCGGGATTTTTAGTAGAAATCCTTTTAGTAACCTTTATTTAATCGGTGCAGTGCTATCTTCTCTGATTTTACTTATTGTTGTCATATATGCTGAAGGATTGCAGTTAATATTCGAAACAACTGCATTATCTGTAACAGATTGGCTGTTTACAATTGTGTTAAGTATCATTCCAACAATTTTATTTGGCTTTTCTAAAAAGGAATAAAATAATTTCAAATATATTTCGGCTGTTACCAACAGTTTATATAATGGAAACAGCCGAAAATTTTTGTGTTTTGTCTGCCTCATATTATTAGAGAAATGTTCCATTAAATTGTATAATATATGTATTGGAGTGGTGAATATGGTATATAGCATGACGGGATACGGTAACTATACTATTAGCTACGAAAGTACTGTTGTCACCATCGAAATAAAAAGTGTCAACAGTCGTTATTTAGACGTCATTTCAAAGATTCCGCGTTCCCTTCAAGCCTTTGAACACAATTTGAAAAAACTGCTTCAACATTTTTTCAATCGTGGAAGAATTGAATTATACATAACCATTGACGATGATTTATTAGTAGATAAAAAAGTAAACGTCAATTGGAATTTGCTCGATGAATATATGTTAAGCTTTGAAGAAATTAAAGAAAAATATAATATTCATGAAAACATTTCTCTTTCAACGCTCCTACAACAAGAGTCTTTGTTTGTCATTCAAGAAGAACGTAGTACAGATAACTCTTTTTATGATATGCTTTATGACAGTGTGGAAAAAGCTTGTGAGCAAGTAATTTCTACAAGGCAACAAGAAGGAGAATATTTAAAAAGAGAAGTGTTACAAAGACTAGGAAGTATTCAAGAAACGCTCCTTTTTATTGAACAGAACAGTGATAAGGTGCAAAGACTTTATCGAAAAAGAGTAGAGGAACGGATTCGCAAATATATGAATCAGTCTGTAGAAATCGATGAAAATCAACTCATCCAAGAAATAGCTGTACTGTCTGAAAAAGGAGACATACAGGAAGAAATTACAAGGATAAAAAGTCATATTGACCATTTTAGGTCGGTCATAGAACAAGGCAATGAAATTGGGCGTAAATTAGATTTCATTGTACAGGAATTACATAGAGAAGCCAACACGATTGGTGCTAAATCGATTGATGCTACCATTAGTGAAGCGACTGTTAATATGAAAAGTAATATAGAAAAGATAAAAGAACAAATTCAAAATATTGAATAGCACCGAAAATGAAGGAGGTTTTATAACATGCAACTTATAAATGTTGGCTTTGGAAATGTGGTGTCGGCTAACCGGATTATTGCGATTGTTTCACCGGAATCAGCACCAATAAAACGGATAGTTCAAGTCGCAAGAGAATCAAATAATTTGATTGATGCTACATATGGAAGAAGAACAAGAGCAGTCATTATTACGGACAGTGCATATGTCATATTATCAGCAGTTCAACCAGAAACAGTAGGTCAGCGTGTAACAAATCAAGATGAAGTATCAGACGAATAAGTAGAAGGGAGCAGCACTGTTGCGGGAAAAAGGCATTTTATATATATTATCCGGCCCCTCAGGTGTCGGTAAAGGAACCGTTAGAGAAAGATTATTCGAGCAAGA
>DATGUH010000086.1:0-7696 GCA_035301445.1 Pseudogracilibacillus sp.
ATTTGGTTAGTTCTTTTTGTTATGAAAAATATATGGAAGTGATCTATAGTAAAAAAAGATTCTATTATCAAGTATCAATCATAGAGTCTTTTTATTAGTATGCAGTTTTTTAATGAAAAAAGTATGAAGCGCTTGTTTTTCTATCAAACAAAGGTTATAATATCGTTTGTATGATTATTGCGCCCGTAGCTCAGTTGGATAGAGCAATGGTTTCCGGTACCATGCGCCGGGGGTTCGAATCCTCCCGGGCGCGTACTAATTATTTAATATTTTAGCGTAAAAAGGAACCCAGATAGTTTTCTGGATTCCTTTTTTATATTTTAATAGTGCAATTTTAGTTAAGTATGTAGAATCTTTTACATAAAATTTCACTCATGCTTCTATAGCTATTGGATCTTTTGGTGGTTTTCTCACTAAACCAACAATACCTGCAATCAAAAATAACAGTGCTGGAAGAAAACCGGTTAAGGCGGTACCTAAACCTACTACAACGCCTGTTATTATCATCATAATACTAGCTGCTTTAGGTTTTTTATTACCGATATAAAAGTAAATGGATATGGCACTAGTTATAATAGCAATTATAAATACTACAATGATAATCCAACCAAAAGTAAGCATAATATTTAATACGGAATCTGCTTCCCCAGGGTTTACAGACTCTCCCATTTCCATGACCCCTTCATTATATCCCTCTTCGAAGTTCTGTCTTGAAAAATCGGTGTTAAAAAATATAGTAATAAATCCTGTAAAAGCAACACTAGCCAAACTTAATACAAGTCCAATAATTGTTAAAGTAAGCTCTGCTGTCCGTTTCATGTTGTCACCCCCTATATAAATTTGATATGTAATTTTATGTTATCAAAAAGAAATAAAAAAAACATCCTACTAAACGTCTAAGTAGAATGTTTTAGTTTTTTATTAACCAACTAGCTTTTCTAAGTCTTCAGCTAACTCGTCCATCGCTTCAGACTCTGTACCCATATAGTTCTTATGTACATTTCCATCTGGATCAACTAAGAAGAACCTTGTTCCGTGTCCGACTTGATCGTCATCTGGTAATGGAGGATCTACAGGACTTTTGAAAGAGTCTACCGACAATTTTTGAATATCTTCAAAGTCATATCCGGTTAGGAAAGTCCAATTATCTAAATCTGCATTATGTTCTTCGGAAAATTCAGTAAGTGCCTCAGGCGTATCGTTTTCTGGGTCCACTGAAAATGAAACTAATTGTACTTTATCATTCAATTCTTTTTCATCAAGTGTGTCTTGCAAAGCAGACATGTTTCTAGTCATTGGAGGACAAACAGTTGTACAATTCGTAAATACAAAATCTGCAACCCACCATTCTCCAGAAAAATCTTCATTAGTGACCTCTTCATTATCTTGGTTAACGGCTGTGAATTCCCCTACCTCAGAATCCATTGTAGGTTCAACTTTTTCCCCGCAAGCTGCTAATACAATCGTGAGAAGAGCTAAAAAAATAATTGTTTTTATATGCTTCAATGATTTCACCTATCTTATTTTGAATTAATTCTACTTTATCACATTATTACTTGTCTATGAATGGAACAGCTTTATATTTTGTGAATAGGTAATGACAATTGAAGAAAGTGTGAATAAATCCTTGATTAATGGACTTTTGACTGAATCATCGTTAAAATGTGATGAGTATAATCTGATACAAAAGGAAGCGGTTAAAATGTTAAAAGCAATTATGTTCGATTTAGATGATACATTATTATGGGATCATAAAAGTGTTGCAGCAGCTTTTGCAGCAACTTGTAATAAAGCGACAGAGAAATATGATATCGACCCTGTTCAATTGGAAAAACAAGTACGATATTACGCGGAAAAATTGTATCCAACGTACGAAATTTATCCTTTTGTGAAAAACATCGGTATTGGTACATTTGAGGCGATGTGGGGCGAATTTAAAGATGATGGAGAAAATTTCCGTTTATTACGACAAACAGTTCCCGATTTTCGAAAAAGAGCGTGGGCTGCAGGGTTAAACCAACTTGATATAGAAGATGATTTACTGGCTGAAGAGCTTGCCTTAACATTTCCTGAAGAAAGGAAAAAACATGTTTATTTATATAATGAAACAATCGAAGTACTTGAAAAGTTAAAGGGTAAATATGAATTACTCATGTTAACGAATGGTTCGCCTGACTTACAACAAATGAAATTATCCTTATCTCCAGAATTAGCACCTTATTTTAAGCATATCGTCATTTCTGGTGATTTTGGAAAGGGGAAACCGAGTCAAGAAATTTTTAAATACGCTCTTAGCCTGTTAGATGTAGATAAGCAAGATGTATTGATGGTTGGCGATAATCCTATGACAGATATTCTTGGTGCTTCTAAAGTTGGTATTGATTCGGTTTGGATCAATCACGGGACAAGGGAGCTGACGGATATTACTGCTACCTTCGAAATAGATAGATTACGGGAAGTAATACCAATCATACAAGAATTATCAAATTCTTAAAAATGTGAATATTTGGAGGGTGTCAATTGGGATGGATATATGTTTTCGCAGCTTCAGTGATTGAAGTTTTATGGGTGTTAGGATTGAAATATTCAGATGACTTTTTGACTTGGACTGGCACAGTAATTGCACTCGTTATTAGTTTTTATTTAATAATAAAAGCATGTGCCATTTTACCTTCCGGGACGGTTTATGCTGTATTTACCGGTATGGGAGCGGCCGCTATTGCTTTGATTGACTTTTTATGGTTAGGGGCTGACTTTACAATTGGTAAGGGAATATGTATCAGTCTAATTATTTTTGGCGTCGTTGGTATTCAAATGTCAACAGGAGAAAAAGAGAAAGAAGGTGCTCGCTAAATGGCTTGGTTTTATTTGTTCATTGCTAGTTTTGGTGAAATCTTTGGCGTGACGAGCATCAATTTATTTTTAAATACAAAAAAATGGCGTTGGCTCTTTAGTGTGATCGTTGTATTTAGTTTCGGTTTTTACTTTTTAGCGCTGGCAATGAGAGAGATTCCTCTCGGCACTGCATATGCAGTATGGACTGGAATCGGTGCAACTGGAACAGTACTTGCGGGTATCATCTTTTTTGGCGAAAAAGCGAGTTTAGGACGAATGATTTTCCTAACCTGTATTATCATTGGAGCTGCAGGGTTAAAATTATTAAGCTAAAAGGACAGAAATCAGTATAGATTTCTGTCCCAATTTTATCAATCGTATAATTCCCACGATAGTTTAATTGCATCTATAATGTAGTCGGCAGCTTCTTCAGCGTCGAATGTATCTGTTACAAGCTTGGAATTATGCTGCGCATACAAAGGTTTTCGTTCATTGAATAAGTTTTCAATTTCTTCAAGTGATTTATTTTGTAAAACGGGTCGACTATCTACTAACATATGTAGTCTGTCTTTCCAAGCATCCCATGAAATATCTAAATAAAATACAATCGCATTATTTAAACATACATCTCGAATATCTTCTTGCATAAATGCGCCGCCACCAAGCGAAATAACTTTCAATGGCTGTTTGCAATAATAATGAACATATTCTTTTTCCTTCTTTCGAAATGTAGCTTCTCCATACGTTTGGAAAATCTCTGTTGTAGGCATCTCGAATTCCTGTTCAATTGCTTGATCAATATCGATAAAATCACGGTATAATTTTTGTGCAACGAGTTGTGCAACGGTTGTTTTTCCAACTCCCATGAATCCAATAAAAACAAGGCTTTGCTCACGTATTGCATGACGTGTTTTCATAAGTTGACTCCCACCTATTCAATAAACAATGGATGATAGCTAATTATTTTAAATCCAATTATTTTGTCGCTGCTGCAAAAGCTTCTGCTACTTTTTTTCTACCGTATTCAATGTTTGGATGGAATTGAATGCTGGCATCATGACGAATTTGATTCACTTCCTCCATTGCGGATTGAAGTTTACTTGCTACTTTCTCCTTACCTTGATTGTTTATGATAGACAGGCCGGCTACTTTTCCTTGGGCACGTGCTACTTTAGCACTTTCTATTCCTGTAATATTCCCTGCCACATAAATACCTTCCATCGGTGTTTCCATTGCGTCATTATGTATTGGAATATGGCCACCAAGTTCTTCTTGGAATTGAAATGGCAATCCAGTAGCTGCTGCGAGCTCCGCAAGAGGATATAAACCACCAGCAATACAAACAAAATCTACTGCAATGTCTTTTTTTGTACCTGGAATTACTTCTCCGTCACTTGTTACATCAACCATTGTGACAGATTCAACTGCATCTGTACCATTAATACGAACAATTGCTTTTCTTAAATGAATGGGCATGCCCCACATTTTTACGCCACTTTTCGGGAAAAACTTTACTGCTAAATTACGAATCATCGAATTTTTGGCGAACTTACTGCCAAATTGAATGAAGCGAGAAGGAGCCAAATGCGCAATACGGACGAGACGTTCCATTACCTTTTGAGGGTGTGCCTCATCCTCAGATATTACGTTCTTTGCAGGAAGTGCCATGCTGTGTAATTCTGTTCCAGCCAATTGTAACTCTCTGGCAATAGCGGCTGAGAGCACATTTACACCTGCAATGATACCTTTATCACCGACACTTACTCTATGAACGTTAGTCATAACTTGTGCAGCTCCAATGGACATAACGCCTGGTAACGTCCAACCAGGAAGGGGGGCTTGTACTTCTGCAGCTCCGGTTGCAATGAGAACGTTCGTTGCATGAATTCGTTGCTTTTTCGTATAAATTACATAGCCTTCATCCAATTTTTCAATATGATAAACAGCCACTCCACATTCTATATGGGTATCATACTGTTTTGCCTGCTCCATCATTAATTCCGTTTCTTTAATGCCATTCCACCATTCGCCACTTGGCTCTTGGTGTAATTGACCGAGCATTCTGCCGCCAGGTTTGGGAAACTCATCAAGGACAGTTACCGACTGGCCATATGCTCTTAATTGAATTGCTGCAGCTAAACCAGCTGGTCCAGCACCTATAATGACGACGTCAATTTTTTGCATGGCCTTGTTCCTCCTTCCACTTCTCGTAGTCTTCAAATGTTTTGATTACTTCGTTTTCTGGTGCTAATGGATGATGTTGTTGTTCACCGCTTTCAATGACCATGTTATCTGTAATCGGTGTTAAACATGCCCGCATATTTTTCTCATCGTTAACGGTTACACGGCATTCAAAGCAATGTCCGATATTACAATAAATGCCCCGAGGGTTTCCTGTTTCTTCATGTCGACGAAGTGTACGAATCCCATTTGCCATGAGTGCTGAAGCAATTGTATCATTCTCGTACCCTTCATAAGTTTTGCCATCAAAAGTGAATGTGACTTTCTTTTGGTCAGTCATTTTTCCTAATACCGGATGTGTATGGATTCTTTTTGTCACTTAATATCACCTCCAAGATTATGCAAAGAAACTGGTCTGACGGGAGGAGCTACTTTTAACGGAACAGCATCTGTTGGATTTTCATTTGTTAAATGACTCAATACTTTGTCTACTGCTGGTCTGCAAGTACGACCACCACAGATACCCATTCCTGCTCTCGTGCGCAATTTTAATTCTCTAGCAGTACAATTATATTTTTCTGCTGTCTTTTCTAAGTCTTTCAATGAGACTTCTTCACATCGGCAAACGATTATATCCTCCACAGATATACCCCCTTAAATAATCAATTATAAATAAAATCTTTAATATGTATATAATAACACAAAGTATACGTTTATTTGTGTTATTATAGTATTATAATCTTAAAAATTATTTTATTTATGTTTGGGGGCTGTTTTTGTGACTAATCGTAATTATGAAGTCGCTATCATTGGAGCAGGTATTGTCGGTTGTTCTGTCGCATACTATATGGCGGAGTCCGGTAGAGATTGTGTGTTAATTGAAAAAAATGATATCGCCAGTGGGACAAGTTCTCGTTGTGATGGGAATGTTACGATGGTTGATAAGGATCCGGGATATGATAGTCAATTGTGCCTGTTTAGTCAGGAGTTGGTGACAGGTTTACAAAAGACATTAAACATACCGTTTGAGTATCGTGTGCACGGAAGTATTCTTGTTTGTGATAATGACAAAGAGATGGAAACAGCAAAAGAATGGGTGGAAACACAAAATGAGGCAGGTTTAAAATTTAATGTACTTACACCCGAGGATATCCGTAAAGAATCACCGTATTTTGCAGATGATATTCCTGGTGGTTTGGAATGTGAAACCGATTCATTAATCAATCCGTATTTATTTTGTTATTCCATGGTTGATAAGGCACGTGAATTTGGTTTAGATGTTAAAACACAGTCAGAGGTAACGAATATTACCAAGGGAGACGACTTTACCATTGAAACGACAAACGGTACTGTGAAAGCTAAAAAAGTTATTAACGCTGCAGGTGTGTGGGCACCATTTCTTGGTCAAATGGTAGACTTAGACATTCCTATTCAACCAAGAAAAGGACATATCCTTGTCGCTTCCAGACAAGAGCCAGTTATGATGCGTAATGTGATGGAATTTGGCTATTTGATGAATAAATTTGGTAAAGAAAGAATTGCAGATGAACGTACGTCCGAACATGGTGTAGCACTTGTGCTTGAACCAACAGAAAGTCAAAACTTTCTCATTGGCAGTAGTCGTCAGTTCGTCGGCTATGATAGTTCTATCGATATTCGAGTAGTGGAAACGATTGCGAATCGAGCTATGCGCTTTTTCCCAAAACTTGATGATGTGAATATTATACGTTCTTATACTGGATTCAGACCATTTACGGAGGACCATTTGCCAATCGTGTCTGCAGTGGATGAAGTACCTGGATATTATATAGCAGCCGGTCACGAAGGAGACGGTATTGCATTGGCAACAGGAACAGGTAAAATGATGGAAGAAATTGTGAATGAAAAATCAGAAAAGACATTGCCTGTTGAACCACTGCGGTTTGATCGATTTAAAAAAGCACCAACTGTATAAGAGTTTCATTTAAATCATTGTAGAATATATATATGGAGGAACACATGTTACGGGTTTTTAAAATTGGAAGTGCCTTTATTGGCATTATAGTAGGTGCAGGATTTGCATCTGGTCAAGAGATTTTACAATATTTTACTAGCTTTGGATACTGGGGGACTGTTGGGGCCCTACTTTCTACAGTGTTGTTTGCTTATTTGGGAATGACATTGACAAGAGTAGGAAGTAAATTACAAACCTCGTCCCATAAAGAAGCAATTTATAAAATCAGTGGGAAGTATCTTGGGATCTTAGTAGACGCTGTAATTGTAATTACGTTGTTTGGTGTAGGTGTCGTTATGGTTGCAGGTGCTGGATCGACTATGAAACAACAGTTTGATATGCCAGTGTTTTTAGGTAGTTTAATAATGATTATATTAATGATAGCAACGATGCTACTTAAGGTAGATAAGGTTGTAGCCGTTATTGGTAGTATTACACCATTTCTAATTCTGGCTGTAGTAGTTGTATCCATTTATAGTCTAACTACAATGGATACAACATTTGAAGAAATGGAGCCATTTGCTCTGAAACAGCCCACCGCATTTGCAAATTGGTTTATAGCTGCTGTCAATTATGCTTCATTTAATATTGCTGTTGGAGCTGGAATGTCAATTGTGATGGGTGGATCTGAAAAGAATACAAAGGTAGCTACAATCGGAGGCTTGTTAGGTGGATTAGGTATCGGTG